>SXZD01000218.1 GCA_005788065.1 Burkholderiales bacterium | reverse complement strand
CTGCTCTTCAAGCGATTTCTCAACTTGATTCACACTTGTTTCTGACCGTCGATCAGCGAAGAAGCCGGATTATAGAGAGCCTTTTTCGGGCTGTCAAATCACGCCGCAAACCGGGTGTGCTTTATAAACTGTCGCGCACTGCAGTCAAGCCCCCTCAATCCTGCCTGCTGGCTTCAAAGGCCTTGAATCCTGCGGCTCGCAGTTCGCAGGCCGGACATGTGCCACAACCATAACCCCAGGCATGGCGGTGGGCGCGGTCGCCCATGTAACAGGTGTGGGTGTATTCCACGATCAGATCCAGCAGGGGCTTTCCCCCTAATTCCACGCCCATCTCAAAAGTCTGCGCCTTGCTCTTCCACATCAGCGGCGTTTCAAATTTCAAACGTGTGTTCATACCCAGGTTGGTGGCCACCTGCAGTGCCTTCAAGGTGTCGTCGCGGCAGTCCGGGTAGCCGGAATAGTCGGTTTCACAGACACCGGTTACCAGCGTGTCGATGCCGCGTCTGTATGCGACAGCGGCGGCCGTCAGCAAAAAAATCAGGTTGCGCCCCGGTACGAATGTATTGGGCAGTCCGTCGGAGCGCATGGCAATCTCGGCCTCGCGGGTGAGGGCGCAATCGGAGATCTGCCCCATCCATGCAAGGTCAATCACGCGGTCCTCGCCCAGACGTGTCTGCCACCGGGCGTCGATGCGGGCGATGCCCTCGAGGATATTACGCCGACATTCCAGTTCGATGATATGGCGCTGACCGTAGTCGAATCCTATGGTTTCAACCGAGTCGTAGCGTGAGAGGGCCCAGGCCAGGCAGACGGTGCTGTCTTGCCCGCCGGAAAACAGGACGAGGGCTTTTTTCATGAAAAATGGGACGGGCAGGCGCATCGGCCAGCCTGTCATGCAAAAGCGTCATTGTAGTCCAGACAGGCTGGAAGTCGTCTCACCTAAAAAAACGGCCCGCTGGGTGCGGGCCATCAAGAGAGAGAGAGGGATCAAAATCGGGTGCTGATGAATGTGCTCAGTTGACCAAGCCGGCGCCGTACGCGTATTTGACAAGTTGAACGCTTGAATCGAGATTCAGCTTTTGCAAAAGGCGGGCACGGTAGGCATCGATGGTGCGGGGAGATACTTTGAGCAGTTCGGCGATGGCACGGCGGGGTTTGCCCTGTGCAATCAGTCCGAGGACTTGCTTTTCACGGCGGGTAAGCTCAACGCCAGCGTTAGCGTTGGCAGGAGTGGTCATCGCTGAGGATTCACGGACGGCCATCTGGCGTTCCATGAAGGCGCTGACCGTCGTGGACGGGCCCCGCAGCAGCTCAGGGGCGATGAAACGGTTGCCGCGGACCACTTCGTCAATGGCAGCGCGCAGGGTTTCAACAGAAGACTGGCGACCAACGGCGGCTTGCACGCCGTTCATGAAGGCCAATTTCAAAAGGTCTGTCCCGGCGGACTCGCAAACCAGCACCATGCGTGTGCCTGCGAAGTGCTTGCCAACATGCTCGACGATGCTTTCGCCGCGGTTGCTTCCCTGTTCAATGGTGATCACCAGCAGACCGTGCTCCGTTTCTGCCAGGTGGTGGTTGATTTCTTCCAACTGTGTTTTGTTGGTGACGAACATCGGTTGCAGCGTCTGTCGTGAGTTCGCTACAACCCCGGCCCCCGCCATGGATGCATTAAATCTGTCTTTGTCATTCGCTTGTATGTAGGTATTCATCCGTCTTGTCCTGACTTTGTGTATTCCAAAAGCGGCGGGTGCGTCACGTGTCTTTGGGTAATACCCCGTGCGCCGGTTTTTGGATTCAAATTGTTAAAAGTCGGATATTTTTTTGTGATGGATGTCGGTAAATTGCGGATGCTTGCGACCCCCGGTTTTGCTATCCTCTGCCCGTAAATGCACCAAAACAGTTGATAACAAATGTCAATTTGTCTCACTGAGGCCTAATTGCCGGTCTGTTCGGCGTGCCCGCGAGAGGCGTGGTGTGTACACTCACATAATATAAAAAGCGCTTAGCATGAGGGGACATCCTTGGATGTAGCAGACGCTCGCCGACATCTGGCCTCGCTGATTGCCCGTACGGCCAAGCAGGACAGGTCGGCTTTCGAGCAACTGTATCGCGAGACATCACGTCGCCTGTATGGCGTCGCGCTGCGCATCGTCCGCGAGCCGCACCTGGCACAGGACGTGATCCAGGATGCTTTCATCCGCCTGTGGCGTTATGCCCACACTTTCAACCCCGATCTGTCCGCCCCGGAAACCTGGTTGCATCAGATTGTCCGCAACCGGGCGTTGGACATGGTGACCCAGCAACCGCAGACAACCGGTACCCTTTCATTGGAACAATTCGGTGATGATGAGGGCGAGGACTCGGAAGGTTCTCTGGAAGCCAGCACTCAGGATGTCGACAACGAGGAACATGAGGCTATCCGCGGTTGTCTCTCCAAGCTGGAGGGCAAATACCGGCAGGTGCTCACACTGGCGTTTAACCACGGCATGTCACACGCAGAAATAGCGGACCATATTGGTGTACCGCTGGGCACAGTGAAGACATGGTCGCGTCGCGGGCTTGCGGAGTTGAAGTCTCTTTATGAATCCAGCCAGTTGCGACTCGGTGTCGGTCGCAACAAGACCAGCGGCATGGCGGCCACAGCCTGAGTAGTTGATGAAGAAGGAAACAGATATGGAACTGAGCGATAAGGAAGCCCTGGCGGCCGAATATGCGCTGGGTACGCTGCGGGGCGCGGAGCGCACTGCATTTGAAAAGCAGTTGGGCGCTGACCCGGTACTCAATCAATTGGTGGATCAGTGGTACGGGCGTCTGACAACATTGGAGACCTTGGTTCCGGTCAAGTTCGGTGCGCTGTCGGATGAGCAGGTAGATGCTGCATTGGACTCGGTGTTTCAGCGCATTGAATCGGTGCTGGACGAAGAGTTTGCAAAAGCACCGGCAGGTGTGCAGCGTCCGGTCAACCCGTTTGCAAACCTGAGCCTGGAGCAGAAGGCCAAGATTCGCCCCACGCTGGTCAAACTGTTGGCCTCTTACATGGTGGTGCTTGACCGTTTGCGTCAGGCCCACGCGTCCATGATGCTTCAACCTGCCATGGCAAGGGCACCGAGATAACACATGGGCGTACTCTACTTATTTTCAAAGCGGCTGGCTGAGTTGACCAATTTCGGATTGTCCAAATCGGCCGACGAAGATGCATCCTCTTCATCAACCAAAACCAAGAACCGGCTGACTGCGGACATCGTGCGGGAGACCATGCCGCTACTGAAGCGGGCAGCGCTGCTGTCCGTTTTTGTCAACCTGTTGGGCCTGTTTCCGGCCATTTTTTCCATGCAGGTGTACGATCGAGTCATCTACCGGTCAGGGTTGAACACGCTGACAGCCTTGCTGATCGGCATGGTGGTCATTCTCGGCGCAGATCTGGTGCTGCGCTCGGTGCGGGCGCGCGTGTTGCGCGTGTCGGCCGTGCGTCTGGATGCAGAAATCGCCAATCAGTTGATGCGCAAGTTGCTGCGCATCCCGCTGCGTGATCTTGAGTCCAAGCCCACTGCCTCCTGGTACGCTTTGTTCAAGGACGTTGACACCGTACGGGTGGTCTGGAGTGGTGCGGTCGCAATGACCATTCTGGATCTCCCGTTTGCCATTCTCTCGCTGGTGTTGGTTGCACTGATTGCATTGCCTCTGTTGCCGGTCGTTTTGGCGGGGCTGGTCTGTTTGGGCGCGCTGAGTTGGTATTCGGCCGGTGAGTTCCGCAAGCGGCGGGTTGAGGAGTTTGCCCGCTCCCGGCGACGTGACGAGGTACTGGCAGAAGTGTGCCGCGGCCGTGAGGCCATCAAGTCGCTGGTGCAGGACGAGTCGGCCAAGCGTGCCTGGATAGACTCCTATAACGCGTGGGTAGAGGAGTCTTTCGATCGCAATGGCGAACTTGAAGACCAACGCGAACTGTCGACCTCCATCATGCTGGCCGTCAACATTGCCATTACGGCCATGGGTGCGTATGCGGTCATCAACCAATGGATGACCGTCGGCGGCCTGATCGGTGCCAATATGCTGGCATCCAAAGCCGTGGGGCCATTGGCGTCGTTGTGTGGCCACTGGCGTTCGATCGCGCATTCGCGCGAAGCCTCTGACCGTCTGGATGCGGTATTTTCTTTCGAGGAAGAAAAGTCGCACACCGGTCTTTCCTTGCCCCGGCCATCAGGCGCACTGCGTCTTGAAAACCTCACCTATCAACACGTCGGAGCCAGGGCTCCCGTGCTCAGGGGAGTGACCGGGCAGATCGGTCCACGCGGCTTGTATGCCGTTGCAGGAGATAACGGTTCGGGCAAGAGTACGTTGCTCAAGGTGCTGCGTGGTCTTTATCTGGCACAGAGCGGTCGGGTATTGATTGACGAGTATGATCTGTCACAGTTCTCGCGCGAAGAACTGTCCGCCTGGATAGGATTCCTGCCGCAGAATTCCCAACTGTTCGAAGGCACGATTGTCGAGAACCTGCGGCGCAGCAACCCCGATGTCAGTGACGAACAGATTTTGCTGGCAGCCAAGCGTTCGGGTGCGCACGATTTCATTGCAAAGCTTCCGGATGGGTATGCCACGCAGGTCGGTGAGGGTGGCAACCGCATGTCCGGTGGCCAACGCAAGCGGATTGCCATCACGCAGGCCTTCTTGAGTGATGCCCCGGTGCTGTTGCTTGATGAGCCCACCAACGATCTGGACTTTGCGTCCGAGAGCCACTTGATGAACACCATCAAGCAATTGGCTCTGGAGAAGACCATCATCATCGTGACCCACTCGGTTCGTTTGATGGCAGTGTGCGATCGCATCATTTATCTGGACAAGGAATCGAAGCTGCACATCGGCAATACGCCCGAGATGCTCAAGCTCCTGTACGGTATCAATGTGCCTGCTACGCCAGCCAAACCGGCTGCCGCAACCGTCGTAGCACCTGCATCAGCAGTGGCCAACGGAACCACGGGTACTGCGTCAGTCGGGGCAGCAAGCAGTGCGGCACCTACAGCAGCAGCAGAAGCAGGACGACAGGCGCCACCGGCAGCAGCCAGCGCACAAGGATAAAAACACATGGCGCAGAACACGGCAGAAAAACGGGAGCCCACCAGCGCTCGCAGCAATGTGGCGGAAATGCCCAAGCTGTTCCAACCCAAGGGTGGGGCCTACGACACAAAGACACGCTTTGCATTGCTGGTCATTGTTCTGGCACTGGCCGGTACGCTGTTCATCCGCGTCGATCAGGTCATCACAGCACCGGGCAAGGTCGTACCTTCAAGCAAGATCAAAACCATCCAGCATCTGGAAGGTGGCATCGTCAAGCGATTGCTCGTCAAGGAAGGCGACATGGTCAAGGAGGGTGATGTTCTGGTGGAGCTCGATCTGGCGACCGCGGGCATGAACCTGGACGAAATCACCGTGCGTCGTTCAGCCATGGCGGTGACACGACTGCGTCTGCTGGCAGAGGCCAACGGTACCGCATTGGCCTATGACAACAAAACGAAGGAGGCCTACCGCGATGTCGTGGCCACCGAGATGGCAACCTTCCGAGCGCGCAAGGCAGAGCTGGAGGGTATCCTCGCAGTCAATGAAGCGCAGGCAGAGAGCAACCGCAAGAAGGTGACTGAGCTGGAAGCCAAGTTGGCTGGTGCAAAAGCGCGTTTGATCACAGCCGAAAAAGAACTTGAAATCACCAGTCAGTTGGTCAAGGAGAGACTGGTGTCCCAACTGGAATATCTGGACAAGACCCGCAACCTGGAGACCATCCGTTCCGAAGTGAATTCCACCCGTGAAAGCATCAGCGCTGCAAGGGCTGCCGTGCAGGAGCGTGAAGGCAAAAAGATCGAGGAGGAGGGCAAGTTCCGACGCCGTGCGGCAGATGAACTGACCACACTTGAGCGTCAGCTCAGCAGCGTGCGTGAGGAACTGGACCGCGCCACCGATCAGCGCGCTCGGGCCATCGTCACCAGTCCGATCGCCGGTGTGGTGAAGAACCTCAAGCTGCAATCGACCGGCAACGTCGTTCGTCAGGGCGAACCCATGATGGAAGTCATCCCCAGTGATGAGCAGTTGGTGGTTGAAGCCCGGCTGTCACCTGCGGATCGCGGTTTCGTCAGCATGAACCTGAAGGCCGATGTGAAAGTGTCTGCTTATGATTTTCTGCGTTACGGAACACTGCCGGGCACGGTAACGTCCATCGGTGCGGACACCGATACGTCAGATCCGCAGGCCGGGCCTTTTTACAAGGTCGTGATTGCGACATCCAGATCATTTTTTGGTGAATCGCCGCAAGACGGGCAAACCATATCGCCCGGTATGACGGCGGAGGTAGACATTCAGGTCGGTTCCCAGCCATTCATCTGGTATCTGGTCAAACCGGTGTTGAAACTGAAGAGAGAAGCATTCCGCGAGCCTTGAAGGTGCGGACTGTCAATAAAAACGATACAGACACACAAAAGGGATGAGAGCATGTCCAAGCCCACCTTGGTATGCAGGTTGGTTGCGATCGCCTGCGCATCATTGGCCATCACATCTGCTCCACTATCTGCATTTGCACAGTCAGTTGACAGTGCCGGTGTAGCGCCACAGAAAGATGAAACGGCTGCAGACAAAGCACCGGTAAGAATGACCGGTAGGGATGTCGTCCGTGTGCGTTTCATCAACATGCTGCAATTGAACCCGGACATTTCCGCTGCACGTGTTGCCACGCAAAGCACCGAATTCGGCCGTGATGCTGCGATCGCGGGTTTCTACCCGAAGCTGAGCGTGGGTGCCAATGCCAACTCGAGCTCAACGATCAATAACCGGCAATCCACCGATGTGACTGTGCGTCAGCCTCTTTACAGTGGCGGACGATTGACGGCGCGTTTGCGGCAAGCCGAGGTGGATGCGCAGTTGGCGTTTTCGAATCTGGACCGCATCACGCAGGATACCGTTCTGGAAGGGCTGGTGGCGCATGTGCAATTGCAGCGGCAGGCGTTGCTGGTGCGGGCTGCCAAAGGTGGTCTGGATGCGGTCAATGATTTGCTGAAACTGGAAGAAAGACGGCTTGAGCTGGGTGGCGGCGGCATCACAGATGCGCAGTTTGCCAAGGCCCGCGGTGCGGTTGCAGCCGACAGGCTGGCAACCTTTGAGGGACAACTGGATGAGGCGCGGGCAGCCTATCTGCGATATTTTTATCAGATATCCGACCCCATGCAGTTGCCGGAGCTGGAAGTGTCGCCCAAACTGCTGACCGGCAGTATGGAGGAGTTGGTCAAGCGTGCGCTGGAGATCAATCCGCAGATCACCCAGACAGAAATGCAGATCACACGGGCTCGTTTCAATTATGAGGCTGAGTTTGCCGCGCTGTATCCAACCGTCGAGGTGGTGGGGGTTCAGCAGTTTTTCAAGGAAAAAGACCCGTTCACCGGTCGCGATCAGGACAGCTCTGTCAACCTGCGCTTCAATTATGCGGCGTTTTCCGGCGGCGAACAAACCGCGCGTATCGGTCGCGCAGCAGCTGATGTTGACGCGCAGCGCGTTCAGCAGATTTCAGCGCGGTTGAAAGTGGAAGAGGGTGTGCGCCTGCAATACAGCCGCAAGCTGGCTGCGCTTGCGCGGGCCAAAACGCTTGAGGCTGCCACAGATGATGCGCTTGCGGTGTTTCGCAACCGCAAGCGTCTACGTGATTTCGGTCGTGAGACGGCAATTGCCATGCTCGATGCGCAGGTTGAATATTTCAATGTTCTGATTGCATACCTGAACGCGGTTTTCGATGCCCGCATCGCCAACCTGCGACTGCTGCACGCTGTTGGCGAAATGAGACCGGCCGCCGATCCCGCGCCGTGGCTGGAAAATTTCTACTCCCGATCGTCAGAGCGCGTGAAGCTCGAGCGTCGTCTCAAGGCGTCCGAGGAAGTGGCTCGCGCCAAAACCGATCGCAATGTGGCCGATGAACTGGGCATACAGGTAGACCCTGAGTCTGCAGAGCGGGCGGGGCGATACTTCCTGTCACCCGATACCGAACTGAAGATGAACAAGCGTTCGGGCAAAGCACCTGCCGTGAGTAACCGAGAACAGTCGACAACGCCCGCTTTACGTTACTCAACCGATATTGCGCCTCCAAAGTAAGTGCCTGCCTGTAAAGTTCTGCAGTAAAATACGCACACAGGTATTTGATTGCATGGCAAACACGACCCAATAGCCTGAATAGCCCTTCAAAAGCGGCGATAGTCGCTGCTTTTGAGGTACCTTGAAACTGTCAGACTGACAGTGAAAAGAGGCTCATTTCGGAGGAAGCATGGCCGCATCCAAAGCGCCCGGCGCCAACGAGCCGGTGGGCATCATCAACCGGGTAGACGGCGAGGTCTGGATCGAGCGCGGCAGCGAGCGCATTCCGGTTATTGGTTCGGAGAGATTGCATCCGGGCGACCGACTCGTGTCCGTTGGCGACGGCAGCGCAGAGGTGCGTTTCAACACCCTGGATGCGCGCGGCAAGCCCTTGTTGGCATCGGTACCGGTGGGTGGCAATGTGGTCGTGCCCTCGGTGGAGGGGCTGAAAGGTAATGCCCTCGCTGCCGAAATAGAGAAGTCCGGGCTGAGTCTCGATGATTTACCGATTGAAGATTTGTTCAATCCGTTGCAGGCCGGTGCGAGCCGCATGCTCGCCGGTGTGCTCGGTTTGGACGCAGGTGTTGCTGCCGCTGCGGCAGCGGCCGGCTTCAAAGCCGCTGCAGCCAGCACACCCTTAGATTCCACGGAGGTTCCAGTGTCTGACAATCCCATTCCCGGCCTTAACCTGACCCAAGCGCAGGCGGATGCAGTGGGTGAGCCGGTATCCGATTCGCCCGTCTTGGGTGCAGCGTCGCTTGCGGCGTTGCAGTCTGTTGCCGGCGCCGGGATGCCGTCTGATCCGTCTTCTGCGCGCGTAGGGGCTTCCGAGGCGTCCGCCGTCGGCCTGCCCTTGGCGGGTGAACGGGTAGCAGCACAGTCCGCTGAACCGTTCCGTCCCGATGTGGCAGCAACATCTGCGCTGGCCGCTGGCAGTATCGCCGCGCAGGCCTCCAGTCTGGAGCGGGTGGGCGATGTGGCGTCTGCTGCGCCTGCCATGCTGGGCAAAGAAGAAACCGCAGAGCAGTTGCAATCAGAGCTGAACAGTGCGTTGGCAGACGTCTCAGCGATCGAAGATGTAGAGGCCGCCGCTTTGTTGGCCGACGTTGCTGAAATGGCTGCGCTGCCACTGCCGGATGCCTTGACCGGTCTGATACCGGGGGGACTTGCAGAATCTGTGGGGCTTCCGGTTAACCCGGCATCTCCTGCCGCCGCAGGCATATCCGGGGAAGATAATGCCTTTAACCGGTTGCTGAAGATGATCGAAGCCTTCGAGGCCAAAATCAACGATCTCACCGGTTTGGTCTACAGTTCATTCGAGGGTGTGGGACCGGACATTCTCAATGCAAAATCGGAGTTCAGTGCATTGCCCACATCCGAGTTGCTCTCAGGGTTGTCGGATGCCGTGAATGTTGTCACACGTGATGTGTCGTCGCTGGATGCCGGCAATTCTGGCGAAACGCTGGGGTCTGTCGCATCAACGCTGGTCAGTGGACTGGACGACCCACTCTCTGCCGCTGTCGACGGGCTCGAGTCCGCCGTGGTTGGGCTTGCCGACGTTGCAGGCAGCTCGGCAGGCGCTCTGCAGCAGACCTTCAGCGACCTGAGCGGAAGCCTCAGCAACGTGCTGAATACGGTAGGCGATATTGCGGGGGTCAATGTGGGCAATCTGGGGGGAGGTGTTTCTTCGCTGGTGTCGGATTTGGGCGGCGACATCGGCGCTGCGCTGAACCTGGTGAACACAACTTCCGGGGGCAGTGCCCCGTCTGTTACAGGAGCTGTCACCCATCTGATCGATAATCTGACCGGCGGTGGTTCGTCCGGTGGCAGCGGCGCTGGGGGTCTCTTGGGTGGCGGTTCACTCCTGGACGGTTTGACGGGCGGCGGCGGGTTGCTGAATCAGGCATCTGCGCCTTCTACCGACAGTGGAGAGTCTGGCGGCCTTCCAGGCATTGGCAGTGCAGGTTCAGACTCGTCAGGAGCAGGTTTGCCTTCTGCGCCCTCAGGCGGTGGTGGTGGGGACGATCTGATGAGCTCGACTGGCACCAGCAGCGGCATGTCCTCTTCTGCGGGAGGTGCACCGATTGATCCCAACAACACGGCGGGTTCTGTGTGATGTCGCGGAATTGTGTCTTATTTCTGACAAACAGTTTGTCAGGGTAAGTACCGCACCCCGATCAGAAGAAACCCGACAGAATTCGCAAAACCTAGATGCGGTGGGGCCTCCGAGGGAGGTGCTCTTTCATGGTCCGGCTAGGTATTGTTACTCGCCCCCAAACGGAGGGGGATGCAATTGAATCCGGAAGCCTCATCGTGTCGGTAACAAATCAAACGACATACAGGTATCGAGGTTCGCCATGGACATTATCAAATCAATCGACACAGCAGCCATCGAGCAGGCTTTGGGGGGGCAACTTGACCAGCCATCTGTCATGGGTTTGATTGAAACACTTCAGACCCGATTGGACGATCTCTTGCCGACGGCCAACAAGGTGTTTGCGAACGTTGTGACCGAAGCGTTTGACATGACCCAAGGCAAGCACTCCATCGGATTGGCAGAGGCGCTGCAAAACATCAGCGTGCTGCAGGCCGAGCTTGATGCGATCCTTTATCCCGCCGATGATGCGATGTTGCAGGCGTTGACCGCCGACCTGCTACCTTCACCGGAAATGCTGTTCTCTGACCCGGACCATGTGCCCCGTTTTGTTGACTGGACACAACCGGCATCGTCAATAAGCCAGCCAGATCTGCCGTTGAGCGCAGGGATGCAAAACGGAATTTCCAGCAGCAGTTCGCTGTTTGGCTTTGATCCAAACAGTGACCGCTTTGATGCCTGAATTTGCCTGAAATCGCACCTCAGGGCGTTTGTGTTTTTGCAAACGCCACGATGTGATCCACTTCAAGCCGGATACCGATTTTCTCCCCGATGGCGTGGTTGTGGTGGCTGGGCACCAGCGCCAGCACCTCCTCACCGGCATCGGTCTGCAGCGTATACAGAAAATCTGCCCCCCGAAACGCTTTACGCAGCACCTTGGCCATCAAGGGACTTGCGTCGTCATGTGTAATGTCGTCCGGTCTGAGCAGCACATCCAGCGTCGTGTCTTTTTTTCCATCTGTTGACTGAAAATCTTCCGGCACTTTCAGGTCGCCGAGTTCGATGGACAGATGACGTTGGCTCAACTTTCCCTCGACAAATACACCTTGCCCGATGAAGTTGGCCACCGACCGGCTGGCAGGCTCGTGATACAGGCGATAAGGCTCATCCCACTGGGCCAATTTTCCATCCTGTAACACACCGATATGATCCGCCATTGCGAATGCTTCATATTGGTCGTGCGTCACCAGAATGGCAGTCATGCCGGTTTTCTTGAGAATCTCGCGAACTTCGGATGAGAGCTTTTCGCGCAGTTCAATGTCCAGATTGGAAAACGGTTCATCCAGCAGGATGAGTGACGGACTGGGTGCGAGCGAGCGGGCCAAGGCCACACGTTGCTGCTGGCCGCCAGACAGTTCATGTGGAAATCGCGCCGCAAAGGCGGACAAGCCCACCAATTCCAGCATGTCGGAAACCCGCTGCTGTCTTTGGGTCTTTGGGGTACCTGTCAGTCCGAAGCCGACGTTATCCGCCACGCTGAGGTGAGGAAAGAGCGCATAGTCCTGAAACACGACGCCTACGCCACGCTTTTCGGGGGCCCGCCACGTCCGGTTGTCATTGACGCATTCGCCCCGCAGAAAAATGCGCCCCGCGCTGGGCTGCAAAAAGCCGGCAATGGCGCGCAGTACCGATGTCTTTCCGCAGCCGGAAGGTCCCAGCAAACAGGCAATCTCGCCCTGTTGCAGGGAGAAGGAAAGGTCTGACACCACTTGCCGCGGGCTGCCCGGGTAGTGAATGGACACCTGATCGAGTTGGAGCAGAGCCGTCATTTCAGGAAAAAGGAATCATTCTCAATTACAATTCTAGAATAAAAACGGCAGTGGTGCGGAGGTCATTTCTTGAATCGGTCGATAAACCGGCGGCGATGGTGGGTAGCCTTGATCGGACTGGCTTTGTTGGTACCGTTGGGTAGTCTGCTGGGCATGGCGCTGCAGGTGGAGATCGGACCCACCGGTACGTTGCCGCATTTGCTGTTGACGGTCATACCGGATGTCACCCTGCAGAGCATTGCCTTGTGCCTGGGGGTAACGGTGCTGACTAGCAGCATGGGGGTGCTATCGGCCTGGTGGACCAGCACCTGCGAATTCAGGGGCAGGCGCATGGCAGAGGGTTTGCTGCTGCTGCCCATGGCGATGCCGTCCTATGTGATTGCCTATGCATATACCGATGCGCTGCAGTTCTCGGGGCCCATTCAGACTTTTTTTCGCGAACTGCTGGGGCCGGCTTTCCGCTTGCCGGAAATCCGCTCTTTGCCCGGCGCCATTTTCGTGTTGAGCGTGGTGCTCTATCCCTATATCTACCTGCTGGCCAGAACGGCCTTCACCGAGCGCAGTGCAAACCTGCTGGATGCCGCGCGTTCATTGGGCTGCGGACCCGTGAGGACATTTTTACAGGTGGCGTTGCCGGTGGCTCGACCCGCCGTGGTGGCAGGGCTTTCGCTGGTGCTGATGGAAACATTGGCAGAGTATGGCGCGCTCAGCTACTTTGGCGTTCAGACCTATACCACGGCGATTTACCGCTCATGGCTCAATCTGGGCGACCGGTCATCTGCTGCCATCCTTGCGGTCCTGTTGTTGGGTTTCATGTTGTTCCTGATGTCGGCCGAGGCGAAGGCACGAGGGCAGGCGCGTTTCTACACCATGACCGGTCGAACCGTGCGGCCGCGCAAACGTCAATTGTCCGCTTTGGGTGGACTGGTGGTGGGGTTTTTGACCATCATGCCGGCTATTCTGGGATTCATCTTTCCGCTGGTTTTTTTGGCGCGCCTGCTGTTGCAGTCAGACAACCCCTATGAGTTGGTCCGTTTTGTGGCTTGGGCACGCAACTCGGTAACCCTGGGTTTGTTGGCAGCGGCTTGCGCTTTGCTGCTGGCCATCGGGTTGGGCTATGCGCGGCGCATTCAGCCCCCGCGATGGGTTGCAGCCGTGCACCAAGCCGTGTCGCTGGGCTATGGCGTACCAGGTGCCATCATCGCGATTGCCATCCTCATACCGCTGGCGCAGGTGGACCGATGGATGCTGGATGTGTTCGGCCGAGGTGTGATGCCCGTGCTGACGGGTTCCATCTTCGCGTTGCTGTATGCCTACTGTGTGCGCTTCACATCGGCTGCGTTGCAGTCGGTCGATACAGGCTTGCAACGCATCACGCCGCACATTGATGACAGTGCAAGAGTGTTGGGTTGTCAGCCGCGGGCCTTGTGGTGGCGGGTGCACATGCCAATGCTGAAAGGTTCCATGGCCACCGGCGCGTTGCTGGTGTTTGTGGATGTAATGAAAGAACTGCCGACCACGCTGGTCTTGCGTCCATTCGACTTTGATACGTTGGCGGTGATGACGTATCAGTTGGCCGCTGACGAGCGGCTTGCGGAGGCAGCGTTGCCTGCATTGTCCATTGTCATGGTGTCAATGCTGCCCATGTTTCTGCTGATACGGCAGACCATGAAGACGGGGCGTTAACCGCGTGGCGCAGTAGATTTGTATGGCGTTGAGCTTGAGGGTTAGCCTCATGGCTCAGCGTAACGGCTCAGTGTAGTTGACTGGTCGATACGTCCGCATCTTCAGGCAACTCGGCGTGCATCAGTTCACCCTCCGGGTTAGGGTAGAGCGGTGCGCCGCAATCGTCGCAGTATTCCAGCGGAAACCGCTCTTCCAGCATGTGGACGTTGTTGATGCCCACTTCAGCAAGCAACTCTTTGATGCGGGTGCGCACCAGCGGGTTTTCTGGTTCCGAATTGATGTCTTTTTCGAACATGGGGTCAGGTTCGTTACCGAATTCTTCGCCCAGCAGTGTCCACACCACGCCGTGGACCACTTCGTCTGAACCCTCTACCGTCAGACCGATGCGGTATTCCTCAATTTCGCCCCGGTCCACAAATGCACCTACACTGGCATGCAGGTCAGTCGGCTTTGCATCAATGGCGGTCTGCAAAAATGCGACCGATGCGCGCACAGAGTAGGCACGCGCTTCTTTTTCGGCCAGTCGACAGGCGGAGTACAGCCCATTGGGCAATACGGTTTCGATGTTGCAGCCGGTCAGAATGCGTTGGAGTTGTTGCCCAGCGTGTTTTTTCCATTCGGATTGAACATCTTCGCGGCTCAGTGCAGGGATGCCGGTACCCGGGCTTTCTTCCTGCCACCGAAACATCGCTGCACCCTTCGGGGCTGATATGCATCCGATGAGATAGCGCACATCCGACAGAAACGGCTGCGTGACAGGCAGCGTACTGTAGTCAACCGTGATGCGCTGCTCCTGCAATACCGCTTGCGCCAGTGAACGCGACAGATCGGCCGCTGCGTTGTAGCTGGGGGGCAACTGGTCGGGCGAAAACAGCAGATCCATCAGCACGATGTCGCAGCCGGCTGCCAGCAGGTGAGAATTGAAAAGGGCGTACAGATCTTCCATGCGTGCGGGGTCAATGCGGCCGGACGGAATGCTGTAGGTTGACCACGCCAGCACCGGGGCTGCAATCAGCAGCACATCCTTCTCTGGCGACAGATCGGGTGACTCGACGGCGGTCTCCAGTGCGAAAGCCATCTCGTCATATGCCCGCAGATGGGTCTCATACAGATAGTCCAAGGCCTGATTCAGCGTGGTCTCGGATGTACCCTGAAGATGCGGTGCGATGGCAGCGAACAGCCGGTTTTTCCAGTAGGCGCGCTCTACACGGCTACCCGCCTCAGCCAGCAGGATCGCCAACTGGGACAATTGACGGGCATATTTACTGAGTTTGGAACGGGCGGCTGTGTTGAGGGGTTTTCTGCGCATGAGGGCACCATGAAGTGTGTCACGGCATTTTACCCGAACTCGGGGGCTCCCCCGCCTGTGCATCCGGACACCCACCACGCCTGGCTTGCGCCATGAAAAAACCCCGGCTGGCAAGGCCGGGGTTGCTGGATACACAGGCTTGTGAGGTCTATCTCAGCTCGGTGCCTTTTCACCGGGGCGGGTCCATTCCGGCGGCCCCCAGATGTGCTTCAGACGCTGGGCTGTCGGGCCGGGGCGCAGGGCATCGCTGAACATGTCACGCCATTCGTGTGTGTTGAGCTCCCACAGGTTTTGGGTCTTGGGCTGGCGGGGAATGCCGTAGTCCACCGGATCTTCTTCCGCTTCGGCTTCGAAGGTGCCGAACAAACGATCCCAAATGATGAGCATGCCGCCGAAATTCTTGTCGATGTAGCGGTCGTTGCGCCCGTGGTGCGCACGGTGGTGACTCGGTGTGTTGAGTATGGCTTCAAGCCACGGATGCAACTTGCCGACCGACTGGGTGTGGATGAAATACTGATAACCCAGGTTCACGCCGTAGGCCAGCATCACAGCCCACGGAGCGTAGCCAAGTATCAACATCGGTGCCCAGAAAAACTGGTGGAGGTTGACGCCGTAGAACATGCTTTGACGCATCGCTGTGGTGGTGTTCATGTTTTCGCCGCTGTGATGCACAACGTGGGCGCACCAGAACCAGCGGAT
>SXZD01000217.1 GCA_005788065.1 Burkholderiales bacterium | reverse complement strand
TGCGCATCCGTGTGGACTTCAACAAGGACGCGCGCACCATCACCATTTCCGACAACGGTATCGGCCTGTCGCGCGAAGAGGCTATCGACCATCTGGGCACCATTGCCAAGTCGGGTACCAAAGAGTTTTTCAGCAAACTGTCGGGTGACCAACAGCGCGATGCCGCGTTGATCGGCCAGTTTGGCGTCGGTTTTTATTCTGCTTTTATTGTCGCTGACAAGGTGACGGTCGAGTCGCGCCGTGCCGGTCTGTCATACGACCAGGCCATTCGCTGGGAGTCTGATGGCAGTGGTGAATTCTCGATTGAAGTCATCGAGAAAAACGGTCGCGGTACCGACATTATTCTGCACCTGCGTGAAGGCGAAGATGAATTGCTCAACAGCTGGAAGCTGCGCAGCATTCTCACCAAGTATTCCGACCACATTTCCCTGCCCATCGAAATGGCCAAGGAAGACTGGGACAAAGACGCCAACGAGATGAAGCGTACCGGCGAATGGGAGTCGGTGAACAAGGCCAGCGCCCTGTGGGCCCGCTCCAAGAGCGACGTGACGGAAGAGCAGTACAACGAGTTCTACAAGTCCATCAGCTACGACTTTGAAGACCCGTTGGCCTACACGCACAACCGGGTTGAGGGCCGTACCGAATACACGCAGTTGCTGTATTTGCCTGCGCGTGCGCCCTACGACCTGTTTGACCGCAACCAGCGCAAGGGTATCAAGCTGTATGTAAAGCGTGTCTTCATCATGGAAGACGCAGAGCAGCTCATGCCCAGTTACTTGCGTTTCGTTAAAGGCGTTATCGACTCTGCAGATTTACCGCTGAACGTGTCGCGTGAAATTCTGCAGGAAAGCCGCGATGTAAAATCCATCCGCGAAGGCTCGACCAAAAAAGTGCTGTCCATGATCGAAGATTTGGCAGCCAATCACGCCGACAAATTCGAGAAGTTCTGGAAAGAGTTTGGTCAGGTGCTCAAAGAGGGCATTGGTGAAGACACGCCCAACCGCGAGCGCATTGCCAAGGTCTGCCGCTTTGCCTCCACACACAACGACAGCGATGCGCAAAATGTGTCGCTCGCCGATTATTTGGCGCGCATGAAAGAAGGCCAGGACAAAATTTACTACGTCACTGGCGACACCTATCAGGCCGCACGTTTCAGCCCGCATCTTGAAGTGTTCAAGAAGAAGGGCGTTGAGGTGCTGGTGCTGACGGATCGTGTGGATGAATGGATGCTCTCATTCCTCACCGAGTTTGAAGGCAAGCAATTGCAATCCGTTGCAAAAGGCGGCCTGGATCTGGGCAAGCTGGAAGACGAAGCCGAAAAAGAAACCAAAACCAAGGTGGAAGGCGAGTTCAAGGATGTGCTGAAAAAAGTGCAGGACGCCTTGGGTGAACGCGTGAAAGAAGCACGCGTCACACTGCGTCTGACCGACAGCCCGGCTTGCTTGGTGTATGACGAAAACGAGATGAGCGGGCACTTGCAGCGCATGCTAAAGCAGGCAGGACAGGCGGCGCCGGATAGCAAACCCATTCTGGAACTGAACCCGGATCATCCGCTCGTTCAGCGCCTGAAAATTGAAACCGACAATTTTGATGCTTGGGTGAATGTGCTGTTTGACCAGGCGTTGCTGGCAGAAGGTGGAACCTTGTCAGATCCGGCATCGTTTGTGCGTCGCCTGAACATGCTGCTGTTGAGCATCAAGGCTTGAGTGCAGTCTGTCTGGTTTAACTGCGTTTAAGACGTCTGTTGTACTGACTTGTTTGAGAGTCAGTACGGCGGGCGTCAGCAGCACGTTCATCAAAGAAAAACCCCCGACACGTTGCATCGGGGGTTTTGTCTTTTTAGTCTGATGGCTATCAGCGGGAAACGATACGGCCGTTTTCCACTTTCACGTCGTCGCCAACGCGCCATCCGGGTTGATCGTCAAAATTGAACATCTGGGTAGTACCGTCGTTAAAGCGGACTGTTACGCGGTAGTCGGTGTCGGCTTTGGCATTTTTCTCGATCTGGTTGCCTGCGTAGGCACCGCCAATCGCACCAGCAACGGTGGCCACTTTCTGTCCGCTGCCGTTGCCGATCTGCTTGCCCAGCAGTGCGCCGGCCAAGCCGCCTGCGACTGCACCCAAACCAGAACCTTCGCCTTGGCGTTGAATGATGTCGATACTGGCGATTTCGCCGCAGTTGCGACAGGGGGCGGGCGCTGCCTGTGCGGGTGCAGCTGGCCTTGCATTGGCTACAACGACAGGCTTGGCGGGTGCGGGCGACACCTTGGCTGCACTTGTGCTTGGTGCCGCTTGTCCGGCTCCACCTTGGGCTGCAGTGGCGTCAGCACCAGCGGTCTCGACAGCAGGCGTTTCTGCGTTGGAGCCGGTTTTGATCAGGCCGGTGGAAACCCCGACGACTGCCAGGCTGGCGAGCAAAACACCGCCGGCTGCCGCCAGAACGAGCGGATGGGTTGATTTGGAGGATTGTTGCGTGGGTGCGTTCATGGGTGTCTCGATTCGGTCGTTGAGTCTGGCAGGATATCTGCGTTGACATGTAATTTAACGTTTCGAGAGGTTTTCGGTTGACCCCCCTCGCTAGGGGGGATCACTGTTTTGCATCCAGATTTTACTTCGACAGTGCCCTCATGCCCCTCTCGAGACCTTCCAGCGTCAGGGGGTACATGCGGTCTTCCATGATCTTGCGGATGATGTCCACCGACTGTCGATAGGGCCACAGATGTTCCGGTTCAGGATTGAGCCAGGCAGCGCGCGGAAAGTGATCGAGAAAGCGCCGCAACCACACTGCGCCTGCTTCCGGATTGTTGTATTCCACCGAACCGCCCGGTTGCAACACCTCATAGGGGCTCATGGTGGCATCGCCCACAAAAATCAAGCGATAGTCGCCATTGAACTTTCGCAGGATGTCCCATGTGTCAAAGCGCTCCGCATGTCTGCGATGGTTGTTCTTCCACAGATAGTCATAAACGCAATTGTGGAAATAGTAGAACTCAAGGTGTTTGAATTCGCTGCGCGTGGCGGAGAACAGTTCTTCACACCGGCGGATGTGGTCGTCCATCGATCCACCCACGTCCATCAGCAACAGCACTTTGACCGCATTATGCCGCTCCGGTCGCAGTTTGAGATCAAGCCAGCCTGCATTGCGCGCCGTGCTGCTGATGGTGCCATCCAGATCGAGTTCCTCGGCCGCACCTTCGCGCGCGAAACGGCGAAGCCTGCGCAACGCGACCTTGATGTTGCGCGTACCGAGTTCAACCGTGTCGTCATAGTCTTTGTATTGGCGCTGATCCCACACCTTGACCGCGCGGCGGTTCTTGTTTTTTTCCTGCCCGATGCGCACACCTTCGGGGTTGTAGCCATTATTGCCGAAGGGAGACGTACCGCCTGAGCCTATCCACTTGTTGCCACCCTGATGCCGCTCTTTTTGTTCATCGAGCAATTCTTTCAGGCGCTCCATGAGTTTGTCCAGACCACCCATGGCTTCAATTGAGGCCATCTCCTCTGGTGTGAAACTGCGGTCAAACCGCTTTTCAAGCCACTCTTTCGGAATGTCTTTGAACAGTTCATCCAGCGCTTCAATGCCTTTGAAGAACTCACCGAATACCTGGTCAAAACGGTCGAAGAAACGCTCGTCTTTCACCAGTGTCGTTTTTGCCAGAAAGTACAGTTCGTCAACAGAAGGCGATATCACCTGTTGGCGCAGGCCTTCCATCAGCATCAAAAATTCTTTGATGGAGACCGGAATGCGGGCGTCTTTCAGACGGAAGAAAAAATCGATCAGCATGCTGCCCTGCGAATTGGCTGTTTCATATCATCTGTCACGCTAATGCTCGTCACTCGTCACGCCCCACTCAGCGCCCCTGGCGGTTCATGAAAATCAGACGCTCGAACAGATGC
>SXZD01000216.1 GCA_005788065.1 Burkholderiales bacterium | reverse complement strand
TCCGCTGTGATGCCAACGTGTCGGTGCGCCGCACCGGCGAACCGCTGGGTACGCGCTGCGAGATCAAGAACCTCAACTCATTCCGCTTCCTGCAGCAAGCCATTGTGTATGAAGCCAACCGGCAAATCGAACTGATTGAAGACGGTGGCCGCGTGGTGCAGGAAACGCGCCTGTACGACCCGGACAAGAATGAGACGCGCTCCATGCGCAGCAAGGAAGACGCGCAGGACTACCGCTACTTCCCCGACCCCGACCTGCCGCCGCTGTATGTCAGCCGCCAGTGGGTGGAAGACGTCCGTGCACACATGCCCGAACTGCCGGCACAAAAGCGCGAGCGCTACCAGACGCAATGGGAATTGCCCGCGTACGATGCGTCTGTCATCACCGGGCAGCGCACCATGGCCGATTATTTTGAAACCCTGGTGGCCGAAATCGGTGCGGGGCAGGCCAAGCTGGCCGCCAACTGGCTGATGGGCGATGTGTCATCGCAACTGAACCGCGACGGCATCGATCTAGCCGCGGCGCCAGTTCAGGCCGTGGCGCTGGCCGGACTGCTGCGCCGTGTGCAGGACGGCACGCTGTCGAACAAGCTGGCCAAGGAAGTGTTTCAGGCCATGTGGGAAAGCGGCGGCAAGCAGGATGCCGACAGCATCATTGAGTCGCGCGGCTTGAAGCAGATCAGCGACACCGGTGCAATTGAAGCCATGATCGACGCGGTCATGCAAGCCAATGCGAACGCAGTGGCCGAATACCGCGCCGGCAAAGAGAAGGCCTTCAACATGCTGGTCGGTCAGGTGATGAAGCAGGCCAAAGGCAAGGCCAATCCGGCCACCGTCAATGAGCTGCTGAAACAGAAACTGCAAGGGTGAGAGCCCTTGCCCACCGGGCGATGAATGTTCGGTGAACTTGTTGGCGGACGAGGCACTCCAATGCACATGAAGAAGTTGGAAGGAGAAGCAAGATGACTCTGCGAAAAATCCTGATTGTGCTGGCGGGTGCCGCCACCCTCTTGATGACCGGCTGTGCCCAGAACGTGCGCAGCACCGTGACGGTGTATCAGCGCCTGGACACGCTGCCGGCCCCCACCGAGGCCAAGCGCACCTACACCATCGTCAAGAGCCCGGACCAGATGAAGAGCCTGGAACTGGCGCAATACGAAGACATGCTGGTGGCCGAACTCGGGCCGCTTGGTTTCACGCAGGCCAAGCCCAACGACGCGCCACGCTACAAGGTGGAATTCAATGTCCGCAGCAGCGACCAGAAGACCACCGTCATGGACTATGCCTACCCGACCTTCGGGGTGGGCATTTCGCGCGGCGGCTACTATCCGTATGGCGGTCGCTTCGGCAATGACCCTTTCTTCGCCACGCCCATTCCGGTTCAACGCACCTACGAATTCGTGCGCCATGAACTGCAGGTGCGTATCTTTGACAGCGAAGTGAAAGACCCCAAGGCTGTCTGGGAAGGCAAAGCCGTGACAGACTCGGGCAGCGACTCTCTGGCCGATGCCATGCCCTTTCTGGTACGCAGCGTCTTCACCGGATTCCCGGGTGAGAACGGTCGCACCCGCACGGTCACCCTGCCCCGCAAGCGGCCTTGATGCGCGCAGCAAGTTGCGAACAGACACGCTTGCGCGAATTGCATGTCGCCGGCTTGCCCATGGGGCTGCTCATCTCTCCGGTGGAGCGGGGGCTGCTTGATCTGTTTAGGCATGATGAAGCTTTGGCAAAACTGTTGTGCATCACGTCTGAGAGCCATGCACTGAATATCGACGCAGCCGTCGACATCGCCAACGACACCGCCATCGGCCACACTCACCCCAGCCAACACACAGCGGCCCTGCAAAAGGGCTTCGCGCATCTTGCGTTGGCATTGCGCCAACAAGGCTTGGTGCCCGGTTGGCGCAACGAATGCTTTTCAGTCCGAAAACCCGACGGCAGTGTATGGTTTGCGCTGGAGCGCAGCTGCTTCAGACCCTTGGGGCTCATCAGCCATGCGGTACACGCGCATGCGTGGTGTGAGAACGGCGACACCTGGCTGGGTCGCCGCGCACAGCACAAAGCCACCGACCCCGGGTTGCTGGACAATCTGGCCGCAGGCGGCCTGTCCCACGGCGAAGAACCCTTCGAGTGCATGGTGCGGGAACTGTGGGAAGAAGCGGGCGTACCCGAAACGCTGGCGCGACAGATTCAAGCCCTGCCCGCGACAATATTGTCGGAACGGTGCGAAGCCGAAGGCATGCACCGCGAATGGTTGCATTGCTACACACTGAATCTGCCCGACAGCTTCACCCCCGCCAATCGGGATGGCGAAGTCAGTGGATTTACACGCTGTAATATTTCAGAACTTCAAGCGCTGACGGCCTCAGATGCCATGACGCGGGATGCTGCCTTGTGCGCCAATTTGGCCCTGCGTTGCCGCCTTGCCGCATGAGCGAGGAACTCATCGAGTTTGCGGACAAAACGCACCGGTGAATCGAACATCAAACCGTGTCCGGCGTCTTTGAAATGCACGATGCGGGCGTGTGGCACGACCTGGGTGGCCATGACCTGCCCCTCTGCCGGATACATGCGCGAATTTTCTCCGACAAAAAACCACACCGGCAATTTATCGCTGATGGTGGCCATGCTCTCCCGGAAATCGGGCTGATGCTGCGCAAAACCGCGCATGCAAGACAGATACACCGACCAGTTGGACGTGGGCGCAACGGTGCGGATCAGGCGCTCATGCCGCGCCAGCTTAGTCACCATCCGCATCAGCGGATGGTTGAAAGCCGTTGCCGTGAAACTGGAGAACATATCCCAGAAACGCTGCCGCTGAAGTTTGGGCAAGCGGTCGAAAGGATTGTCCGTGCCAAGCGCTTCCATATCGCCGATCAGCGTGGTGAGCGTGTTCATCCATTCATCCTGCATGTGTCCGAACAGCCCGTGCGCACCGTGCTCGGTGTGGCGCACATGCATGGCCTGATCCACCTGCAGATAGGCTGCAATGTTGTCGAAGCCGTACAGGCGCTGATACTCCATGGAGGTGCATCCGCCCATGGAAAAGCCGACGAGGTTCGGCTTTTTGAGGTCCAGATGCTCGATCAGGCCGTGCAGGTCATGCGCGTATTGGGTAAACACGTTGTCGTGCCGGATGGGTGCTTTGTGATTGCCACCAAAACCCCGCAGGTTGGGCATGATGAAACGATACCGGGTTGCCAGTGGCAGCACGAAGGGCAACCACAGAAAGGCCGGCATACCGAACCCATGCACCATGACGCACACGGGCCCTTGACCGATATCCCAATACGACAGCTTTTCGCCGTCGGCTGCTTTGAATGAAGGCATGACAGGTCTCCTCCGCCTCTGTACGGTTGATCAACTACAGGCCTGCAAGGCAAAGCGCATGTACCCGCACCCTGCCCATCGCTGCAAACCGACTGCGATCAAATCGCCATTGCTGTGTAATGTGAAGCTACTATAGCTCACACACAGCGCTCCAGCATCAGCCGGGATGGCGGGTCGTCACCCCGCATTTCAATGGTTTGCAGGAAACCCGCCCGGGCCCGGGCCACATCGCCCACCAGCAAGGCCGACAGAGCTGCATCGTATACGCCTATCCATGCGTATTCCGCCGGATTGCTCACATCGGCAGCCATGGCCAGCAGCTCATACATGACCACCGGTTCGTTCTTGCCCTTCAC
>SXZD01000020.1 GCA_005788065.1 Burkholderiales bacterium | reverse complement strand
GGGTCTTTATTTCTCGCCGAAACAGGTGCTTGCGTGGGTGAATAAACTGGTCGCCATGATTACTGATGGGTCAGTGGCGGTTAATGGTGGTCAGCAAAGGCTCGCTTTTGCTGGCTGAAATGAATTTTGCAGGGCCGACTAAAGAGGCGGGCACCATGCGCTTGCTGGTGTCTGCACCGGTGGCGGGCATACACGTGTTGCTGGCAAAGTGCATGTCCGCCGCCATCAATGCACTGTTGCAGACAGGCCTGCTGCTTGGCATCCTGCTCGCCTCCGATGGCGTCTATCAGGCGCTGGACATGGTCGCTGGACCATCGGCCACACACGTTCTGCGTGAGGTCCTGCCGTGGGCCGGCCGCTTGCAGTGGCCTGGCGTGGCGAGTTTGGTGGCCGCATGCATCATGTCTGCGCTTTGCTGTTCCGCTTTGGGTTCGCTGTGCGGCGTGTTCACCAAGACGCTGGATGGATTCGCTGTGATGATGAATTTCGTCATTTTTCCGGTTTTCTTTTTCAGTGGCGCACTGTACCCGGTGCAAGGCATGCCTGCGCTGGCACGGTGGTTGTCCATGTGCAATCCGTTTACCTATGTGGTGGACTTGCTGCGTCACGTGTTTGGCGTCATGCCCGAGCATGCGCTGATGCTGGATGTGTTTGCGGTGAGCGTCGCAGCAGTCGCTTTGCTGATGGGGGCTTCAGTCAAGTTTGCGCAGACGGGCGCAGCGCACTGGTTTCGGCTGTGAGTTATCGGAACAGGGCGTCCTCCGCTTGCCGGATCATGCGTTGCAGATTCAGGTCATGCCGCAGTTTCATGGCTGCGTTGCTTGCACGCAGCGGCCCGTCGAGGGTGCGCAGGTGGTGCAGCGTCTCCACAGGCCCCATGCCGTTTTCGATCGCCTTGTCGGCCTGCTCCATCCAGAACAGGAAGTACTGTCGTTCCAATTCGATACGTCCCGCATGAACAGGCCCCATGCTTGAAATCCACACTGCGTCGGCCTTGGCTGCATGCAGTGCGGAAAATTGATCCAATACCGCAAGGCGTTGTTTAACCTGCCCTTGCTGCAAATCCGGCATGTCATCGGACAGCAGCATGCCAGTCCAGATCCATGCCAGATCGTGAGCGTGAAACCATGCATCCTGTTCGATGGCAGCGTTGTTGGCAGCATGCGCGACAAACGGCATGGACTGCTGGCTCGATGTCAGTTCCACGCTGTCCGGAATACGGATGACCGTACCCCGTGCATCCGTTTGTTCCAACTCCCGTTGCAGTCGCTGCAGGCATGTCTTGCAGCGCCGTTGCATGAGTTTGCGCGTTTCAGGCAATGCGGCCAATTGCATGGCCTTGCCATTGAAACGTCGCATCACACCATCGCTTGCCATCACATGTTCGGCCAGTGCCCTTGAATTGATGATGTGAAGGCGATGGCCGGCTTGCAGGCGGGCTTGCGGGCTGGGTTCAAGGGTCCGCAATGCGTTTGCAAGTTTGATGCCCTGCTGAAACGTTGCGCCGGGATCGATGATCCACACGGCATCACGCGTGATGCTCACAAGCGGCTTGATGTGTGCGGCCAGGTGTTCCCGGTGCTTGGGCGACAGACTGTCTGCGGCACACAGCCACAGGTAGGTCGATGCATCACGGCCTTCTGCGGTACGGGCTTCTGAGGCCGGACCGGCAGACGTCGAAACAGACTGCCAACAGGTTTTCGCATGGGCATTGACTGCGAAGCCGACAAGCACCATCCACATGGCAGTACATGCAGCCCGAAATCCAGCGCGAAACAGGGGGCGACACATGGTTTGATACACGGCTCGATAGACGTCTTTGTATACATTTTTGTATACATTTTTGTATACATTTTTGTATACATTGCTGTATATGTATTTGTATACGGCTTGACACAGGTCTTGACGCTCCGATTCATGCCCGCTTGCTCCCGCGGCAGATGCTGAGCGTTGTCGGTACTGTCTATCTGAGCATGTTGTCTTCATAGGCCGGATACAGTGTGGTCACATTGCGTGCATACTCGTCCGGCATGGCGGCCCATTTTGCAAAACGGTCGGGAATGGGCAGACGCAGTACTTCGTTCATCTCCAGCCCTTTTCTCGCACTCGTAACAAGCCGATCATCAAACCAGCGCAGGTAGTCCAGGGTGTCCAGTATGGCCTGCTTGCCGCTTGCGACCGGACCGTGACTGGGTACCACCACGTCTATGGGCAACTCGAGCAGGCGCACAAGGCTGTCCATCCAGTTTTTCAGTTTCGCATGGGGCATGGTGGGTACACGCTGATTGAACACCAATCCGCCAGCGATCAGAACACGGTGGGTGCGGTCGAAAATGACCAAGTCCGAGTCGGTGTGCCCGTTCAATTCCAGCACCTCAATGGCTCGCCCTGACAAGCGGAAGTCTGCGGCAGCAGTACTCGTGTCGGGCGGCGTGCTCTCGGTGCCCTTCATCCATTCGCCGCACAGTCGGTACAGGTTGTCGGCATACGCGGCGCCTTCACGTTTACTGCCTTCGATGGTCAGGGCTGTGGCTTTCAGGGTGGCGCCCTTGAAAGCTTGGTTACCGAAAAAATAATCGGGGTGCAGGTTCAGGGCCCACACCTCACGCACCGGCAGACCGGTGCTGCGTTCCACCAAGGCGCGCTGTTGCTGTCCATAGCGCAATGATACGCCCGTATTGATCACCACGGCTGATGGGCCGTCAGCGATGAACACGGTGTTGATGATGTTGCATCCATTTTGAGGCGAGAAATCGTCGTTTGCGCCGGCAATCACTCGCCAGCCGCCCGGCAGCGAAGATACCTGAAGCCCGTAGTCCAGTTGCTGCTGTTCAACCTGCGGCATGCGCAACGCTGGCGTGGAGGTTGGGCTTTGTGCCAGTGCCGCATGAGTTGCAAGCAACGCACCGAGCAGGGCAGATAAATGGAGTACACCGCATGCGACTTTGGATGCGTATCGTCGCCGTTGTGTGATGAATTGCGCTTGCATCACAGACCTTTGGCTGAGATCAGGTTGCCATTGTTGTCACGACCTTCCAGGCTGATGGGGCCGGGTGGGGGTGAGTTGAAGTCAAACGAGAACAGCGGATTTTCAGACACTGGTTCAAATGGAAACAGTCGTGCCAGCGTATTGCCGTTTCCGTCTTTCAGCTTCATCTGCTGGATGTAGAAAGCCGGAATGCCCGCCACCAACCCGGTGTCCATCGGATGCTGCACACGAAGCCGCAGCCGCAGCGACCCACTTTGCTTGTCCAATCCTTCAAACACCCGTGCGGAAACACGGTTGAGATTCTGTGACCACGACCCGTCCTTGCGCGTGGCGCCCGGGACTGTGCAGCCACCGCCGGATGCATCAATGAATGCAGAGCCAACGCGCCACGAGCCGTCTGGCATCAAGGCGGCCGCACGGATGGGGCTGGCCTGTTCCAGTTTGAAGCGGAATGCCAGTGAAGGCCTGATGTTGTCCGGGATGAACTCCAGCACTTTGCGGATCGGATTGCGGTCAACCAGTACCACCAGTTTCTGCACCTCACCGAGTGCAGACGCATCCACGCTGACCGGTACATTCATGGCATCGTCTGCAAATTTGGGGACCTGGATGATGATGCGATCATCGAAACGCACATCGGCATTGGCGGGAAAGTGCTCCTTTTTCATGTAGCCCCACATCTGCGATCCGAGCGGGTCTCCTGCGATCATCTCTGCTTCTGTCGGGCCTGCGGCTGTTGGCGGATCCGCCAGTTTCCAGGCCTTGATGGTCTGTCCCGTCTTGTAGCCAAACAGCTTGTTGCCACCGGCTGCGGCGGCAATATACTGAACGCCATTGACCGCATACGTTACCGGAGGCGCGTTCACGCCTGCCGGTGCACTGTCCTTCCATAAAGGCTTTCCGGAAGCCGCATCAAATGCCATCAACTCTCCGTTACCCTCGCCGGTAAAAACCAGTCCGGTGACGGTGCTCAAGACACCGCCGATCAGCGGGTTGGGTGTGCGCTGCTGCCAAGCGATCTTGCCGCTGTCCAGCCAAATCGCGCTGAGCAGGCCATAGCGTTCAACACCTTCCATCGGCGTCATGGAGGAGTACTTCAAGGCCGGTCTGTCCGCGCGTGCCGGCAATTCATGCAGCGTGTATTTCACCGGCCAGTGGATGCCCGCAACAAAGCCGAGTCTGCGTTTGGGGTCGACGGAGGAGGGCGACCAGTTCGTCCCCCCCACCACGCCGGGCCACACCACGGTGCCCTCTGGTGTGGGCAGGGCAAAGTCATTTTGACGTGGAACAAATGATTCGCTTTTGCGGATCAGTTTGCCGGTGCGGCGGTCGTGAATGTAGAACCAACCGGTTTTGCCCGCCTGGCCCACTGCCTTGACGGTCTTGCCATCGACAAGCGTGTCAAACAGCACGGGCGGGCTGGCGACGTCATAGCCCCATTGGTCGTGCGGCACCTGCTGGTAATGCCAGCGGTAGGAGCCCGTGTTTGCATCCAGCGCTACCAGCGATGTGGTGTAGAGGTTGTCGCCCGGGCGGGAAGAGCCTTCCATCTGCGGCGATGGGTTCCCGGTTCCGAAATAGAGCAGGCCGGTTTCCGGATCAATGGCCGGTGTACTCCATGCGGAACCGCCACCGTTTTTCCACGCATCGCGATTGTTCGCGGCTGCCGCTTTCTCGGCCTTGATGTTGCGGGGCAGTTCCAGTCCGTCTGCCGTCCGCTTGGTGTAGCGACCTTCCCACCCCTTGTCGGGCACGGTGTCAAATTTCCAGGCGCGCTTGCCGGTGTTCACATCAAAGGCTGCCAAAAATCCGCGTTCTCCGTATCGGCCCGCCATGCCGATCACAGCCCCCAGAGGCGCATCGGGGTCCGGGGAGTCCAGATGCAGTCCATAGCCAACGCCGGTGATACCGATGATGACTTTACCTTTCCACACCATAGGTGCCATGTTCAGGCCCGCCCCGGATGCGCCCGACACCACGCGACCGTCGGTGCTGTTCAGATCGGCCACGTTTTCCTGAATGCCGAATGCGTCACCGGTGACATCGGTGTCCCAGAGTTTCTCTCCGGTTTTTTGCGACAGAGCCAGTAAACGGCCATCGACCGTGCCCATGAAAACCTTGCCCTCGCTGACCGCTACACCGCGGTTGGCGGGTCCGCAGCACAGTTTGCGTTGTGGCAGCAATGTGTGTGTGTAGCGCCAGATTTCCTTGCCGGTGGCCGCATCCAGAGCCAAGACATGGTTGTAGGGCAGTGAGACGTACATGACGCCATCCAGCACGATTGGCGTTGCCTGATAGGGGCCGACGATACCGGTGTTGACTTCCCATGCCACCGTGAGTCTGGACACATTCTCCGGTGTGACTTGCACAAGCGTGCTGTGACGTTGATGCAATGCGTTGCCACCATAGAGTGACCAGTCGTTGTCACCGGCCTGCAGCGCGCTGCAAACCGTTGCAGTTGCTGTAGCGGTCACTATGCCCAACAAGCGGGTCTTCAAGTTCAAATGCATCTGGAATGACTCCTTGCTGCTCAAATCAGCACTTCGCCCGTCTGGCTTGCGTCATAGCCTGGCAACGCATCAATTGCTTGCCTGAAAGCGGGTTTGTTCAGAATGCCCTGCAGTGTTTGCAGCTGTCGCTGCTTCATGCGGGCTTTGTTGATGCCCAGTACATACCGGTTGGACGTCAGGGGCACAAAATCCAGTCCGAAACGGCGCGCAGCCGTCTCCAAACCAAACCCTGCGTCGGCCTTTCCGCCGGCAATGCAGGAGGCAATGCCCAGATGCGCGTTTTCGGGCGGGGCGGGTTGATCCCACCGGGTATCGCATAGTTGGTGACGTTCCAGCAGTGCATCGAAAACGTCCCGCATGGCAGTACCTCGCTGCCAGTGCACCCAGCGTGTTTCACGTCGCGTCAGATCGGATAGCGTGTAAATCTTTTGCGGATTGCCAGCCGGCAACAACAAGCCCAATTGCCTTTGCGCAAGCAGAATCAGCATATGCTCGTCCGGATCAAAATCGTCCTGATCCTGCGAAACGGCAACGTCAGGACACTCATGGAAACCAGCCAGATCGCAATACCCGCTGCGTAACGCCCTGACGGCATCGCTGCTGTTACACCAGAGCAGCTTGTTGTTTGGGTATTGATGGCCAAGCGTGTCAAACAGGTGTTCCATTGCGAAACAGTGTGACGCCCTGACTTGCAAACCAGACCCGTCAGTACCCAGTGCCAGCGCCATATCCTGCGCTACCTCGCAGGCCACGCTGTCGGAGATTTGCTGCAGACGTGCGCGGGCGCGCCGCTCGGCCCAAATCAGTCGTTGGCCCAAGGCCGACAGACGCGTACCTTTGCCGCGCGTCATTTCCACCAGTGGCGTCTCAAACAGGTCTGCTCCTTCCTGCAGCAAACCCCATGCGTGCCGATAAGACAGACCTTCTTGCTCGCATACCGCTGCGAGACTTCCGGTCTCTTCCACCAGCACCAGCAGTTGCATGACGCGCGGAAAAATCTGGCGCGGATCACGCTGCTCAGACAGACGCCATACATGCTCAAGACGGATATCCATGGATCTGATCAGCCCTACGCCTTGAGCGATGCCTTGCGGATGGCACCCACGCGCAGCGTGCTCTCAGGCTGCCGTTCGGTCAATACAGCCCATTCCTCATCGGTGAACAGTCGCGAGCGCACCAGGAACCGTTGGCCGGTGCCATTGTCCAGCGAAAACATGCCACCGTTGCCCTTGACCACATCAATGATCAATTGCGTGTGTTTCCAATATTCATATTGCTCCGGGCCCATGAAAAACTCGGCGCCATGGATGGTGCCCACACGCACATCATCGTCGCCCAGATGAAATTCACCGGCTTTGTAGCACATCGGTGTGCTGCCATCGCAGCAACCGCCGGACTGGAAAAACATCACGTCGCCATAGCGGCTACGCAATTGCTCGATGAATGCATCGGTGGCCGGCGTGGACGTGACCCGCAGAGGAATCGGTGTGTCTGACATCCTGCATCCTTTCGTTAAAACGCCCTGCCCGCCGGGCGGCGGGCAGGGCGAGTGGTGCTGCAGTCTAGAGACCAGCGTATCAGAAGAAGCCCAGTGCGTTGGGGCTGTAGCTGACCAGCAGG
>SXZD01000215.1 GCA_005788065.1 Burkholderiales bacterium | reverse complement strand
TGCGGAGGAGCCAGCTTGCGATCGCGCACACCGACCCACGCGTCGCCGTTGTCAGCTTTGGCAATCTCATAGGGCATCATGTCGATGTCTTTTTGCACCTCTTTGTCTTCAAAGCGGCGGCCAATCAGACGCTTGACGGCATACAGCGTATTGCGCGGGTTGGTGACGGCCTGACGTTTGGCCGGTGCACCCACCAGAATTTCACCATCTTCCATGTAGGCGATGATGGACGGCGTGGTGCGGGCGCCTTCCGAGTTTTCGATGACTTTGGGCTGACCGCCCTCAAGGATGGCCACGCAGGAATTGGTGGTACCCAGGTCAATGCCGATGATTTTTCCCATTTTAAAACTCTCCAGATTCAGATTCTTGCAATCAATTCAATTGGGTTGCCGATGCTGCACGCTTGTCGGCGCAACGGTTGCAACCGCGTTACTGTTCACATGAGGGCGGCTGTTCGAATTTCAAGGGCGAGTGTGCTTTTTTTGTCAGACACCTGCCTTTGCGAACATCCAGCCCCTTGCTGCGGGTTTATCAAGGGCAGGCCCGTTACTGTGCAACAGCCACCAATGCCGGACGCAGCACACGGTCTGCAATCAGGTAACCCTTTTGCAACACGGCCACCACGTGATTGGATGCCACCGGCGGCTCGACGCTGTTGCCCGGCACCATGGAGACAGCCTGATGACGGTGCGGATCAAATTTTTCACCAACCGGGTTGATTTCCTGCAGTCGACCTTTCTCAAAGCCGGTGCTCAGTTGACGCAAGGTTGCCTCAACCCCTTCGCGCAGAGACTCCAGGGTCTGGTTGGGGACTGACAGCGCCATTTCCAGACTGTCCTTGGCAGGAATGAGCGCCTCGGCAAACGATTCGATGGCAAACTTGTGCGCCTTGCTGACCTCGTCAGCAGACCGGCGCCGGATGTTCTCGGTCTCGGCGAGTGCACGCACATATGCGTCGTGGTTTTGTGCCGCAAGCGCCTTGGCCGCCTCCAACTCGGCGGTCAGGCGCGCAAGTTCGGAGGCCTGATCGACAGACGCACCAGCCTGCAGGTCCACGTCGGGCGACAAGACCTCGCTGAAATCAGACTGCGTGAAAATGGGGGTTACATTGTCGGAAGCGGCAGAAAAAGAGCCTGCCTCTGCTGGCCCCTGAGGGGAACTGCCGGGCCCGGTGCCTGCGTTGCCAGCATCCGGGGAACTGCCATTTGAATGATTCATGTCAGACATGTCCAAAGCGATGAAAACCAGAATAGTTCTGGATATGGAGACTGTCTGTCTGTTTTCAAGGGCTGCAGGACAACTTTTTGCCGGCCCCGTGGTGAAATCAAGCCGGGACCCGCTCCTACCCCGGTTTCATCTCGGCGCGCCCAGCTCCAGCGCCGCCGCACGCGACTGTTCCATGTCGGTGCGCATCTGCGCGAAACCCTGCGCATCCAGCTCTTGGACGGGCCAGCCCTGCGTGTGGTTCTGCACCAGACGACCCAATGCCGCCACAAAAAACGGCGTGTCGTTGACGCACGGAATGTAATGGAAAGCCGCGCCTCCGGCATGCTCAAAGGCCTCGCGCACCTCGTCACCAATCTCTTCGATGGTTTCAAGGCAATCGGCTGTAAAGCCAGGGCACACCACATCCAGCCGCTTGCAACCACCCTGCGCCAGGCTGCGGGCAGTCGGCTCTGTATAAGGCTGAAGCCACTCCGCCTTGCCAAACCGCGACTGAAAGGTAACGACGTAATCCCCCTTGGCCAGACCGAGACGCTGGGCCACCAGACGCCCGGTCTTGTGGCATTCGCAGTGATACGGGTCGCCTCGGTCCAGCGTGCGCTTGGGTACACCATGGAAACTCATCATCAACTTGTCGCCAGCAGCAAAGTCGGGGCGCCCGTTGGCAGTCCAGTGCGCCAGTATCTGCTGCGCGACCGACTCGATGTAGGCTGCGTCATCGTGATAATGCTTGATGAAACGAAGCTCAGGCACATTGCGAACTGGGCGTAGCCAGTCGCCTATCGCGTCATAAATGGATGCGGTGGTCGCAGCCGCATATTGCGGAAAAAGCGGCAATACCAACACGCGGTCCACCGCCTGCTCACGCAACTTGTCCATGACCGACGCGATGGACGGGTTGCCATAGCGCATGGCCAACTCTACCCGCACATTCAAGCCCCGGTCTTTCAACCAGGTTCGCAGCGCAGCCGTCTGTTTCAGTCCGATCGCCATCAACGGCGAGCCTTCCGCTGTCCAGACGGTCTTGTACTTGGCCGCTGATTTGGCCGGACGTACGCGCAAGATGATGAGATGCAGGATCAGCATCCAGATGAGGCGGGGAATTTCGACTACCCGGGGGTCAGACAGAAACTCACCCAGATATCGCCTCAGGGCGGGTGCGGTCGGCTCATCCGGGGTGCCCAGGTTGACCAGTATGACAGCGGTTGAAGCGGGGGTTCCGTGGGTATAGGACGGCTCGGTACGCATGACTCTCAATTCTGCCCGGCAGACAGCGCGCTTGATAGCAGCCGGGCGGTTACATCAACAATGGGCACCACACGCTCGTACGCCATGCGGGTCGGGCCGATGACGCCCAGCGTACCGACCACCTGGCCATTGAGGGTGTAAGGTGCCACCACAACACTCATGTCCTGAACGGGAACCAGATTGGAATCGCCCCCGATAAAAATCTGCACGCCAGCGGCCTGCACCGACGTATCGAGAAGGCGCATCAGAGCCGTCTTGCGTTCGAAAAGGTCGAACAGGCTGCGCAACTTGCCCATGTCGGTAGACAAGTCTTCGACGTCGAGCAGGCGCCGTTCGCCGGAAATGAGCACCGGGTCAGACGGCTCATCCAGAATTTCCTTGCCCACCGCCATGGCTTGCGTCATCAGCAGACTGATGTCGTCCTTCAGTCGCGAGAGGTCTGCCACCAGTGCGCCTCGGGCCTCGTCGAAGGTCATGCCGCTGAAATGCTGGTTGATGAAGTTGCCAGCCTCAATCAACTCGGAAGACGAATACTGGCGGTCAACCGACAGGATGCGGTTTTGCACGTCACCATCCGGGGTGACCACGATCAGCAGGATGCGTCGGTCCGACAACGCCAGAAACTCTACATGCTTGAAAACCGCAGACCGCTTGGGCGTGGTGATGACGCCGGCAAAGTGCGATAGATCCGACAGCAAACTGGCCGCCGATGTGATCAAGCGCGAGGAGTCCAGCGTCTGAATGGAACTGTTGCCGCTATTTTGTAACTGACCCTGTAGGGACTCCTCGGAAATCTCGGTCAGAGGGCGCACCGTCAACATGGTGTCGACGAACAGGCGATAGGCCTTGGGCGTGGGGATGCGCCCAGCCGACGTATGCGGGCTGGCGACAAAACCCATGTCCTCAAGGTCTGACATGACATTGCGGATGGTGGCCGGGCTGAGCTCCAATTCCGTCATTTTCGAGAGGGAGCGGGACCCGACGGGCTGTCCGTCAGCGATGTAACGCTCTACCAGCACCTTCAGCAGCGTTCTCGCGCGGTTGTCCAACATAAAACAGGAAATCAGTCCAAATCGTGAAAGGTTCACTTTGCATTATGATGGCAAACATGAAAACGCAGCAAATGGGTCAAACCTTGAACAAAAGGGTTGCACAATGAGCCGGGCAGTTCATGAACCGTTCAACACCGTTGCCATCTTCGGAAAAAATTCCGGACGGCAACGCGATCGCCGCTGGATGGACGTAGCCCGTTTCGCGCAGTCGGTCGGCTGCGAGGTACTTGTCGAGCAAGAAACGGCAGCCAGCATCAGTGACCACGGCTTTTGTGCGGCCAGCGATGAGGAGATTTTCGCAAAGGCCCAGTTGGCACTGGTCAGCGGCGGCGACGGCACCCTGCTGGCGGTGGCGCGACGCATGGCCACGCACAAGATTCCTCTGCTGGGCATCAACCACGGGCGTTTGGGCTTCATGACCGACGTGCGCCAGGATGACATGGAGCGCGCGCTGGCCGAGGTGCTCCGCGGGCGCTACTTGCGCGATGATCGGGCTGTTTTCAAGGGACGCATCCTGCGTCGCGGCGAGGTGCTGTTCGAAGCCCTGTCGATCAACGACATCGTGGTCAGCCGGGGCATCGTGGGCGGCATGGTTGAAATTGGCGCTTTCAGTGTTCTGGGTGTCGCTAATCGCCCGATAGCGCACGGGCGTCCAGAACATCGCCCGGGTAATT
>SXZD01000214.1 GCA_005788065.1 Burkholderiales bacterium | reverse complement strand
CTTCTCGCCACCGAAGGACATTGACCACACCGGAACAAGCTTGGAGACGTTGCTGGTATTGATCTGTTTGAGCGGCGAATAACGTTGACCTTCCGTCCCCATACCCCAACTGAGAACGTCTCCGGTTGTTGCTGCATCTTTCTCGATCATGGCATCTGTGACACCGGCAGCAATTGCGCCGCCTGCGCCCAACAAGGACATTCCGATCAGTGATGCAATCAGTTTTTTCTTCATGAAACTCCCCCTTTGTATAACAACTTGGATGTGTCCGCTTGCGATATACAGCGTACCGACAGGGTGAAGAGCAAACACCGTGCCAAGGACGAGCCATCGCATTCATGCGGGTTTCGGAACATGCGGAGAAACCCGCGGACACATGGAACAGGCCCCGTCGTGTCAAAATAGGCAGAGCTGTCACATTTCTGAACAGCAAGCCGCCGCGGTGGGACATTCGGGGCCAACCGCCAACAGCGCGGACGAACACTCGCGCTGGCATCGAGCTTGCTCCGGAGAGTCCTGTTGTACCCGCATGGAGCACCTGCATGGCAATCGAGAAGGAACTGCTGGCCGATCTGCTGGCCGCCGCGATACGGATTTCGCAATTGCCCGGTGTGCCGATTGCAGATCTGCCGCCCGTCATCCCGGTCACCGCGCAGACACTCATCGAGAAAGTATGCCCTGATCAACCCGAGCGCTGCCGCAGCATGGCCGCCCTGTTCGATACGGAGGCCTATGAAATCTATGTTCGCAAACCTCTGGATCTTCGCAACACCATCACCCTCTCCTTCATCGTGCATGAGATGGTTCACGTTCTGCAGTTCAAGCAAGGCGGACATGCCCGCTTTGAGGGCTGTCCTGCGGTGCTGGCCAATGAAACCCAAGCCTACAAAGTGCAGAACATTTTTCTCAATGAAAACGGCAGCGACTGGCGTGAAGGGTTTTCGCTGCGCTTCATGACGTGCCCACCCGAGACCACAGGCGAAATCAAAAAGGATACGGGCCAGTGACCGCACGTCGGGAAAAATTCCCGGCTTTTCACCCCTGCGCTTGGCGCGGTTTTCGCTACGGACAGATATCGACACCAGTGTATCCCTGGAGTCGATACGACAACGCCGACATCAACAACAATCAGCGAAAACCAAACCATGAGACACCAGTCCCCTGCATTCCAGTCCGTTTGTTTCAAACCCACACGCGTGGCCGCAGCTGCACTTGCACTGCTGGGCTTGCCGCTTGGCAGCCTTCAAGCCATTGCCGCTGACGCACATCTGAGTGATGTGAACATCATCTCCACCACCCCGCTGCCCGGTACCAACAGTTTTGTAGAAGAGGTGGCCGCGCCTGTGGAAAGCTACAGGGCAAAAGACATCGAAGACAGTCAGGCCATCGACCTCAGCGATTTTCTCAATCGCAGCGCTGGGGGGGTTCACATCAATGAGATTCAGGGCAATCCACTGCAGGCCGACGTCAACTACAGGGGTTTCACAGCCTCGCCCCTGCTGGGAACGCCGCAGGGCATCTCTGTCTATCTGGACGGCGTGCGTTTAAACCAGCCGTTTGGCGATGTGGTCAGTTGGGATCTGATTCCCCGATCGGCGCTGGCCTCGGTAACGCTGATTCCGGGATCCAACCCGCTGTTTGGCTTGAACACCTTGGGCGGTGCGTTGTCTCTGACCACCAAGGATGGGCGCAACTTCCCCGGCACGGTCGGTCGACTGAGTCTGGGGTCCCATGCCCGCCGAACACTGGAACTTGAACATGGAGGATCCAATGATCAGGGGTGGGACTGGTATGTACTTGGCAACCAATTTGCAGAAGACGGTTGGCGCGATGACTCGCGCTCGCGTCAAAACCAATTGTTCAGCAAAATCGGTTATCGCAACAACGGCAGCGAGCTGAAGCTCAGTATGGCGGCTGCTGACAACCGGCTGATTGGCAACGGCCTGCAGGAAAGCACGTTACTGGCGCAAAACTACAGCAGCGTCTACACCAAACCGGATGTCACGGAGAACCAATCGATCCTGTTTAACCTGCAAGGCAAGCACCAGTTGAGCGACTCGCTGGTGCTGACCGGCAATCTTTACAATCGCCGGATCAAGACACGCACGTTTAATGGCGACATTAACGATGAGGCGCTTGAGTCGACCGGTGTATATGCAGCAGGACAGAGCCGCAACAATGCGCCCTTCCCGTCCAGCAACTGCATGGATGCTGCCGCCATGACCGACCCGGACATGCGACTGGAGTCGGCTGAGGTGAGTTGTACAGCCGTCAACGGACGCAGTAACACCCGACAACGCAATACGGGTGCATCACTTCAACTGACGCAATTCAAAGACCTTGGCGGCAACACAAACCAACTGACGGTGGGTGCAGCGATTGATCAGAATCGCACCCATTTCCGGCAGACCAGCGAATTCGGTTTTCTGTTGCCAGACCGTAGCACCCAAGGTGTCGGCGTCTTTACAGAAGAACTGGATGAAGATGGAGCGCCAGTGGTTCTGGACGGCAAGACCCGCACGTACAGCGCCTATGCCACCAACACGTACTCAATGGCGGGACGTTGGCATCTGAGCACATCGGGACGCTATAACCGCACACGTCTGCAAAACTTCGATCGCTTGCAACCACTGGGACCGGGCGTGAATCCGGACGAAACGCTGAATGCAGATTACCGTTATCAGCGCTTCAACCCTGCCGTTGGCCTCACCTTCTCTCCCACCAAAACCCTGAACTGGTATGCCGGCTACAACGAAGGCAGCCGCACGCCCACCTCGATTGAACTGGGCTGTGCCAATCCGGAGCGCGCATGCCGGCTGCCCAACTCCATGGCGGGAGACCCCTATCTGAAACAGGTGGTGACCCGCACCGTCGAGTTGGGCATGCGCAGCCGACCGACCAGCGACTCGGAAGTCAACCTTGAAGTGTTCCGGGCCAACAATCGCGATGATATTCAATTCGTATCATCGGGAACGAACCCCAATCTGGGCTTCTTCCGTAATTTCGGGGAGACGCGCAGACAAGGCGTTGAAATGGAGTGGGCGCAGCGCTGGGGCGATATCCGCACCTCGTTGAACTACAACTATCTGGAAGCCACCTATGAATCCGAAGATACCTTTGTAGCAGCCAGCAACAGCAGCGCGCGCGATGCCAATTTCACCGACAGCAACGGCATGCCGGCAACAGCCCGCGTGGTGGACGTCAAAAAAGGCCAGCGCATTCCGCTGATTCCCCGGCATATCATCAAGCTCGGCGTGCAGTGGCAAACCACTGCCGCATGGTCCAATACATTGCAGGTGCAGGCCATCGGCAACTCTCTTGCACGCGGCAACGAAAACGGCGGGCATCAAGCCGATGGGGAAGACTTTCTGGCAGGAGGCAAGAGTGCCGGCTCTGCCGTGGTCAACATGCTGACTCAATACCGGTTCAATCGCCAGATGACGGTACAGGCCGGCATACGCAACCTGTTTGACCGCCGCTATTCAAGCGCTGCGCAGTTGGGGCCACTGGGTTTTGAGAACGGTGCATTTGCCGGCAACGATGGCATGAACCGCGAAACACGACACTCCACTTTTTTTGCCCCCGGAGCGCCGCGCCTGTTTTCAGTCACGCTGATCTACCGCTTTGATGAAACAGGCGCAAAAAAGTAAGCGCATCTGAATCATCATCGCAGGTCCGGAACCACTCCCCCGGTCCGGGCCTGCACCTTCAACCACACGTTCTCCTGTCTTTTCATCGGCCTCTCAAGCAGCCCATGTAACCCAGGCCCAGTACATCAAACCAAGCCAGATCAGAACGATAGCAATGCCGCCCACCACGCTGCGCAATCGCGCTTTGTTCTGTGCCATCCATTCCTCAGCCTGTTGGCGGCATTGGGTCAGGACGTGCACCGGCAGCAGCCGCACAGTCAGCCAGATCAGTGCCGGCAGGAGAATGGCCTCATCCAGATAGCCAAGAACAGGAATGAAATCGGGAATGAGATCAATCGGACTCAAGGCATATGCCACAGTGACAATGCACAAGACCTTGGGCAACACGGGGGTATCGGGATGACGCCGTGCGAACCACAGCGTGACAGCATCGCGCTTGATACGCTTGGCCCACGCTTTTACCGTTGAAAGCATTCCCATGAATTTCTCTGTCTCACACGTGTATCTTAACGAGGCTCAAGCCTGTCATTTTTTCAAACGGTAGTACGTTTCGTTCAAAAATACCACCAAATCCTGTTCATCTTCCGGAAACAGATCCAGCCTCAACTCCGAATTACACAGCGACACCATGGTCTTCAGACGCTGATAGCTTTTGACCGTGCTGTCGCTGCGCCTGTAAATGGCATCCGGGTCGCCAAACGCTGATTTTTGCTCATGGCAGGCCACGCACTTTTCATCATGCAGTTTTCGGGTTGCTGTCAGGTCAGTGGCCTGCACAAACCCGGGCACACAAATCAGCAAACCTGCCAAAATCTTCACACCATTCTTGCCAGCATGCATCATCAGCTCCTTGCGAAATGACTCGTCACTCGTCACTCGTCACTGTTCATTCGGCAATGCCGGTATTCCGCCCCACACCGATCAGGCGCGGCGTATTGGGCTTGACTGGCGCGATGCGCTTTTGTGAGCGCAACCACGGAGCCACCACCTCCCACACCGGCTTGCCGCCGGCTTCCCGCGCCTGTTCTGACACCGGGGCCCAACCGGCCACACGGTAGGTTTTATCTGCATCAATCAGTGCACCATTCAAACGCATATCGGAGATGCGCTTGCCCATGGCCGCTGTCGGTTCGATGGCATATTGCAGACCACCGACGCGCACCATGTCACCCCCCTGTTGATAGTACGGGTCGGGGTTGACCAGGTTGTCGGCCACATCTTCCAGAATGGTTTTGATCATCTCGCCCTTCATGGGCGTAACCGTGGTGTACGGGTAGGTGATGGCCGTCTGGTCCATGAGGTGTTCCATGGTGATGGTCTGTCCCGGCAGGAGGCTGGTTCCCCACCGGAAGCCCGGTGAAAAAGCAATCTGCGCATTCTGCGTCTGCATCAGCGCATCCAGAATGAGTTGGTCAAACGACCCATTAAAGTTGCCGCGCCGGTACAGCAGGTCATCAGTCACAGCCAGAGGCTCGCGCAACTGCGCCTCATAAGGCTTTCGGATACGGTCAATGAGCGCGGCCATCTCTGCGTCGGCTGCCAGCAGATTGGAAAACACCGGCATGAGTTTGTAGCGGTAGTCCCTGATGCGGCCATCACTCACATCAAAGTCAAGCACGCCCAGAAACTTGCCGTTAGACCCGGCATTGGTCACCAGCGTGATGCCACCGCCCGCATTTTTCACCGGCACCGGTTGCGGCACGCCGTCGTGGGTATGCCCACCCAATATGGCGTCCAGTCCACGCACGCGACCGGCCAGTTTCAGGTCTACGTCCATGCCGTTGTGCGACAGTAAAACAACCACCACCGCCCCTTTGCCCCGCACCTCATTGATGGTGGCCTGAAGGTTTTCTTCCTGTATGCCGAAGGTCCAGTCGGCTACAAAATAACGCGGATTGGCAATCGGCGTATACGGAAAGGCCTGACCGATGATGGCAATCGGCACGCCGTTCATTTCACGCATGACATAGGGCTCGAACACGGCATCGCCAAAGTCCTGCGTCTTCACGTTCTGAGCCAGAAACGACACCCGCCCCTTGAAATCGCCCTCAACGATCTGTTTGACGCGCTGCGCACCCAGCGTCATTTCCCAATGCGCGGTCATCACATCGACACCCAAGGCCAGACAGGCATCCACCATGTCCTGCCCCTTTGTCCATAGCGCAGTGGCAGAGCCTTGCCAGGTGTCACCACCATCGAGCAGCAGCGCACCGGGGCGAGAGGCTTTCATGCGTTTGACCAGTGTGGCCAGATGCGCAAATCCACCGACCGGCCCATACACGCCGGCTGCGCGCGCAAAGTCCAGATGCGTAAATGCATGCGCCTGCGCCGTACCAGGCTTGATGCCATACGAGGCGAGCAATGCCTGCCCTACCCGGTGGGGCACTTGATTGGCCTGTGCGCCAAAGCCGAGGTTCACATTGGGTTCACGAAAATGAATGGGGTTTAACTGAGCGTGGCAATCGGTGAAATGCAGCAAATGTACCTGCCCGAAACGCGGTGCGTCGTACAGATCTTCTGCCTTGCGGCGAGCGGCGTGAAGATCGTCGCTCCAGGTCAAACCTGCTGCGGTGGCCATGGCCATGACATGCAGAAACTCGCGTCTGCTCAAACTCATCGGACGATCCTCATCGACGGATTTTCAGGAACAGCGGGCGCGATACCCAGACCCTTCTGTGCATCTGCAGGCAGCAGTTGCAAAGGCGGCTGCGTGGTGTCCACTCCACGATAAGGCCCCCATGGACGGTTCTGCTGCGCAAGGTTGCCGTGCGCGTCGCGGGCATAGTCCGGCAAAACAGACCCGATGGTGATGAAGGGCTTGCAGTTGTTCATGCAACTGTCGCCCTGCACGTCCGGTTTGTCTTTTGCACTCCACATGCCATGCTCGCGTGTCATGCCGTTGCGGTTGGGCATGCGAGCCTGAATGGAAGCAATATTGTCGTTGCCCAGCACAAAGTCGTCGGACACCATTTCGGCCAGATTGAGGATGTAAGCCAGCACCGCGTATGTTTCATCTACCGTGAGGCTGCGCGGCGCATACCACGGCATCGCACGATAGATGTAGTCCCACAGCGTTGACACGGTCGCCACTTTCATCAACGTGGTGCGCTGCGGCGTCTTGTTGTCATTCAATGAAGCCACACGCCCGCGCTCCATGTCCTTGGCCGTGGTGTTGCCCACAATCGGCGTAAACACCTCATTGCTTTCGCCAAACGTGCCGTGGCACATCGCGCAACGGCCATCCCATATCTCCTGACCCTGCGCCACCGTGCCTTTGCCCGCAGGCAACCCCTTGAAGTCTGGGCGCACGTCGATATCCCAAGCCTTTACCTCTGCCGGTGTGGCAATCCGGCCGATGCCGGGATAGCGTTCTATCTTGCGCTCCTTCACCGCCGCAGTCTGGGCCAAGGACAGGGATGGCAACAGGGCTGCAAGCAACGCTGCAAGCGCAACCATGAACACCATCAGCGTCGCGGGCAACCCGGTACGTGAACGGCCTGACATGCTGTCTGACTTAGCCGACCTGGACATTGCTCACCTCCCCGTTCGGATCAATCTTCCAAGACTGGATGGCATTGTTGTGATAAATGGACCGGGTACCCCGCACTGCGCGCAATTGCCGGATGGCCGGTTGCACATGCCCGGTTTCGTCTACCGCACGCGACTGCAGAATGGCCGGTGACCCGTCCCATGTCCAGTCGATGTTGAAACGTGTGAGCGCCTTGGGCAAGACGGGCTGTTCCATGCGGGCGGTGCGCCAATGGTTGCCACCGTCGAAGCTGACATCCACCCGTTTGATGCGACCCCGCCCCGACCACGCCAGACCGCTGACATTGTAGAAACCGCGATCGAGCAACTGCTGACCGCCCGAAGGCGTGGTGATGACCGATTTCACTTCTTGTACGGACGTGTATTGCCGGTGCACACCGTCGGGCATGAGATCGATATAGTGAACCGCCTCATCTTTGCTGGCCCACGGCTGGTCGCCCACTTCGATGCGTCGCAGCCATTTCACCCAGCTCACACCCTGCACGCCGGGTACCACCAGACGCAGCGGGTAACCGTTTTCCGGACGCAGCATTTCGCCGTTCATGCCCCACGCCACAATCACGTCATCCAGTGCCACTTTCATGTCGATGGTTCGGGTCATGCCCGAACCGTCGCCCCCTTCTGCCAGCACGTACTTGCCGCGCTTCAAATCTGCGCCGCACATGTCCAGCAGGGTGGACAGCAGCACACCGGTAAATTCGCAGCAACTGAGCATGCCATGTGTGTACTGCACAGTCGGCACTGCCACATTGCCCCACTCCAGCCCGGTGTTGGCACCGCATTCGATGAAATGGATGCGCGAGACCGATGGCAGGCGCATCAGATCGCTCATGGTGAACACGCGCGGGGCGGCCACCAGGCCGTTGATCATGAAGCGGTGCTGCTCGGGGTCGACATCCACCCATCCCTGATGATGGCGCTCAAAATGCAGGCCGTTGGGGGTGATGATGCCAAACAATCCCTGCAAGGGTGTAAACGCAACAGAAGCCTGTGGCACACGGGTAAGCCCGGGCGACTCACGCCGTTTCAGATTCTCTTCAAAACTTGAAGGAACCCCATAGGGGCGGGCCGCAACCGGCTGACCGAGCATGGTCTGCCAAGCTTTCTTCTCCAAAACATGAGGATCGCCGGCGGTGGCGCCAACCGTTGAACCGGAGACTGCACCGGCCGCTGCGGCCTGCGCCAGAGCCGAACCCGCGGCCCCAGCGGCAAGCCCCGCGGCAGCCACCTTGAAACCACGCTGCATCCAGTTGCGGCGGGCGTCATTGAAGCCCGCCGTATTGATCTTTCGACAGAAAGCCTCAGGCAAAAAAGATTCAGGTGCTTTCAGCCACCTTCCCGGCAACAACGTCATCCCGCTTCTCCTCGTCTGGCCGGCACATCGTTGCCTCACCCCGGATGAAGTCGGCCAATCGTCCGGCCAAGTATGCACCCCTGTCTTCCTGAATGAAGTGCCCACCCCAAGTGCGCTCGTGCGCCTGTTCTTTACACCCTGCAAAGGCTTCTATCATCGGCTTGTCGGCTCGACCCAGGATCGGGTCATTTTTCCCGAACACACACAAAAACGGCTTGGTCGATTGCTCGAAAAACGCCCACGCCTTTCGGTTAGCATCAGAGGCCGGATTGTCCGCGCTTGTCGGCACCAGACGCGGAAACATCCGAGCCCCCGCCTTGAAACGGTTGTCAGGGTACGGAGCATCATACGCCGCAATTTCGGCATCCGACAATTTTTGAACACAACCGGAATTGACAATGCGACCAATGGGAAACACCGGCGAGAAACGCGCAAATGCCTGCCAGATCAAAAAAGCACTGTTGGCACCGCGATCCCCTGTGGGCAGGAAACCATTGGACACCATGACACGGTCAAACAATTGCGGGTTTTCTGCCACAGTGCGCAGCCCCAACAGGCTGCCCCAGTCCTGACAAAACAGCGTGATACCGGTCAACCCGCGTGCCTTCAGAAATGTGGTCAACCAGTGCACATGGCGGGCATAGCTATAGTCGTCCATGCGCGAGGGTTTATCTGAGCGCCCAAATCCGATGAGGTCAGGCACCACTACGCGGATGCCGCGCGCCACCAACCCCGGGATCATCTTGCGGTACAGGTAACCCCATGTAGGCTCGCCGTGGAGCAGCAATGCCACCGGCCCGTCGGTGGGCCCCTCCTCCACCCATGCCATGCGCAGCCCTTCGCAATCCGGCAGGTCGATGTAGTTCGGCGTGTAGGCGAAATCGGGCAAATCTGAAAAACAGGACTCCGGCGTGCGCAGTATGTTCATGGACCGCCTCACCATTTACCGGTGTTGGGCATCGAGAGCCACGGTTCTGCCGGAGGCAGCGCACCGCCCCGCTGCAGCAATTCGATGGAAATCTGGTCGGGCGAGCGGACAAACGCCATGCGCCCATCTCGCGGCGGACGGTTGATGGTGATGCCCTGCGCCTGCAAATGGCTGCACAGGGCGTATATATCGTCCACGGCATAGGCGATGTGGCCAAAATTGCGTCCGCCGGTGTACTCCTCTGGATCCCAGTTGTAGGTCAGCTCAATCTGCGCCTTGTCGTCTCCCGGCGCAGCCAAAAACACCAGCGTGAAACGACCCGCCTCGGATTGTTTACGCGACAGTTCCCTCAACCCCAAGCCTTCGCAATAAAACTTCAGGGACGCATCCAGGTCTGTGACCCGGACCATGGTGTGCAAATAGTTGATCACGTCTGACTCCAATCCGGCATTTTTGCCGGTAAAAAAGAACGATCGGTCGAAAAATGTCCGACGCCGTTCACATACGGGACAAAAACCGCATCACACCGTGCAGGGTATTCACTCTTTAGAGTGACGCTGCAACTTGCCTCGGTGCGACACGGATACAATGCGGACTGCAGAAGAAACAGTTTTTCACAGACTCTTCAAGATGCCGGGGCAACGTCATTGACCCGGCACGACACCAGACCCCTACTCACAACAAACTTATCATGAGAGTGCCCCTGATAGACCCGGTCAAAGCCATCGCGGCGCAGGTCATCGTACTACACCACATGATGTTCTACAGCGGCATGCGCGGGCCGCTTGAAGATGCGTTTCCGATCGTGGTCGGTTTTCTGGCGGACCCGGCCCGGTATGCCGTGCAGGTTTTTCTGGTCATCGGCGGCTTTCTGGGCATGCAGGGTCTGCTCAAGCGACTGGAAAAAGGCAACGGACACACAAGCAGCCCGATGGATTTTGCCGAACTGGCGAAGGGACTGTTTAACCGCTACAAGCGTCTGGTCAGACCCTATGCCATTGCCATGCTGGTCGCCTGCCTGATGCTGGTCTGGGTGCAGGGTATTGATCCGGTCATCGAACTGACGCCTGCCAACGCGCAGCAACTGCTGGCACATCTGCTGCTGCTTCACAACCTGCTGGATATTCCGGCCCTGTCGGCCGGTGTCTGGTATGTCGCCATCGACTTCCAGTTGTTCGCAATGGGTCTGCTGATGTTGCAGGCAGCCCTGTGGCTGGGCCAAGGCAACACCACACACGCCCGCAGATGGCTGTTTGGGCTACTGACCGCCGTCACGGTCGCATCGCTGCTGATGTTCAACCGTGACGCAGACCTCGACCGCTACGGCATCTTCTTTTTTGGCTCATATGGTCTGGGCATGCTGGCCGCTTGGGCCGTGGCGCAACGCAGGGAAATGGATGCTGCCCTGCTGGCCGCAGGCCTGGTGGGGATCGCATTGACGCTGCAATACCGAGAGCGTCTGTGGGTGACGTTGGCCACCGTGGCTTTCCTGCTGGTGGCTCCCCGGGTCAAAGCCCTCCCGTCATGGTTTGACGGCAAGGCGGGGCAGTTTTTCCAGCAATCGTCCTATGCTCTGTTTCTGGTGCACTACCCCCTGTCCATCCTGCTGTTTGCCGTCATCGACCAGATGTTTTTGATGGGAACGGCGCAAAACCTGACTGCGCTGGTCGTTTGCTGGGCAACTTTCATGGCGGGCGCCTGGTGGTTGATGCGCTCGGAAGTCTGGTTGTATGACACCCTGCCGTCGTTGGTGGAACGACAAGCCTATAGCATGCTGCGGCACATCAGGGCTATCAGGGCCTAAACACTGAAAGACGAACCGCAACCGCAGGTACTCTGCGCATTGGGGTTGTCGACCGTGAACCGCGAGTCCCAATCCTGCTGCGTATACCGCAACGTTGCGCCGTCCAGAAACGTCATGGACATCACATCGACCACCACCTCATAATTGCGGGGGCTGCCGGGCGGCGTGACTGCGATCACGATATCATCTTCCCCGGTCTGGTCATCCAGATCAAAACCATACTGGTAGCCGGAGCAGCCGCCTCCCTGAACGGATACACGCACCCGTTTGCCGGCCGGCTCCGCAGCCAGGACGTCGATGATGCGTTCGCGGGCAGAGTCGTCAATTTCAAGAGCCATACGTCATCATTCATAAAAAGAAATTGTCTGCAATTGACAATCAAAAATCATTTAATCACGGCTCTAAGTGTTTTTAACACGCTGTAGTAAATTTACTGCATGCCGGCAAGTTTGTCCGTGACATAATTTTGGCATTGGATCACTACACACTCAAATACCATGAACCGCCTGGACGCACAGCGTAGTGTCAAACCCGTCTCGATTGCAGACGATACCAAACATATCATCGTTCAGACAGCCCTGCGCATGTTCGCCCAGCGCGGCATCGAAGGCGTGTCTTTGAGTGAGCTGCGGTCTGCCTCCGGTCAGAACAATCGCTCTGCCATCCATTATCACTTCGGCAACAAGGACGGCCTGCTCGATGCCGTAACAGACAGACTCAGCGAAATGCTGGGAGTTCCCATGAAAGAGGGGCTGGAGAGCGGAAAACATCTGGCAGCCAGCGGCGAACTGACCATCGAGTCGTTCATGCGCGTCATGAGCCACCCTTTCGTCGAACTCTACAAACAGGGACAGGAAGGCCACGACTGCCTGCGCATGCTGTCGCACCTGTCACATGAAATGACTGACCGCCAGCAGGCAAGAGCCTTCACGCCCATCCAGGACTACATGGGCGAAATGGCAAGACTGCTGCAAGGACTGATGCCTGACAAAAAACCGTCAGAACTGGCGCCCATGATGTTCATGTCCAGTTGCTCGTTTGTCGAGATCCTCATCTGCTCGCACATGCTGACACGCGACCATACCCTGGCCGGTGATCAGGTCACCGCCCCATCGAAAGACGTTATTGTCGAAATGGCATTGAAATTCATCACAGGGGGCTTTGTCGCGGCCAGCCAGCGTGCCTGATTTTGCACCACTGTCATCCGGATGACACACAAACCGGCGCAGGTGGGTTAATCTCTCTGGATGATTCTAAAGCCGTACCCGGAGACAACATGAACGCACCCGTCGCCCCCCTTCTCCTGTCACCCCAGACCCGTCTGCTGAAAAACGCGACCGTCTTCGACGGCGTCAGCAAAGCACCCGTCTGCGCAGATGTGTTGATCCACAACGGTCGGGTCGCCGCCATCGGTGCGAACCTCCAGGCACCCGAGACGGCTGAGGTCAGCGACTGCGCCGGGCTGTGGGTGATGCCGGGTCTGCTGGATATCCACACGCACCTCGATCTGGAAGTGGAACTGGCCCCCGGACTGGCTGAGGTGGTGCGCCACGGCACGACCACCGT
>SXZD01000019.1 GCA_005788065.1 Burkholderiales bacterium | reverse complement strand
TGTGGGGTGCGGCTGAACCATTGCGTCGCATGCTGCGAATCATCCTGGCGCATTGAACATCGATACTGTCAACAAGATGCCTGCGGATCTCGGTGGTCATTACCCTGTACTGCCCTGATACCGCGCACACCCTGGGGGTTTGATTGAGACCATTTACCAAGTCCGCTGTCGCTGTCGCGGCCGCCTTGTCTGTCTGGCTGGCGTCCATGCCTGCACAGGCTGCCTCGCTGGGCCGTTTGCAGGTGCTGTCGGCTGCCGGTCAGCCCTTGCTGGCTGAAATTGAAGTGGATGGCCTCGCCCCCGATGATCTGGCCTCCCTGAAAGCCGGAGTGGCCGATCCCTCCGCATTCAAGGCCGCGCAACTGGAAGCGTCACCGCTGTTGTCGCGCCTGCGCTTCGATGTCGTCCGGGGTCTGACCGACGACAAGGCCACCATTCGAATCACCAGCCCTGAACCCGTTGCCGCACGCAACCTTGATGCGCTGATCGAACTGTCATGGTCCAGCGGCAAGGTCGTGCGTGAATACACCCTGAGCACAGCCCGCCCCGATGCAGACACCAAGCCTGTGGAGTTGCCGTCTGCCGCACCGCTTGCGGCTGCCGGGGACGCGCAGTCCGGTGGAGCTGCGGCATCGGCCAATCGCGTGCAGTCGGTTGCATCGCCCCTGGCCAAAGACGCCGCTGATGCAGTGACCAATGCTGCCCGCAAAAATGCAAGTGCTGCCGGGCGGGTCGTCGCCCGCGGCGAATCGCTTGCACAGATTGCCAAGGAAGTGGCGCCCAGTCCGGCTGCCGTCAATTCCGCCATGGCCGCTATTTTCGAGAAAAACAGATCGGCTTTCATCGGCAACAGCATCCACTTGTTGCGTGAAGGGGCGCTACTCGACATTCCTGAAGAGCAGGCGCTGACCAGCCGCAACAGCAAGGCTGCCCTGCAGATGCTGGCCGAGTTTGATGACCGGGCGGATCCGTATTTTCAGCGCATGGCAACCAATCCTGCGCCGGTGCGTAAGCCGAGCCGTAGCGAAGATGCATCCACCGGTTCCATCGGCAAGGTTGAGGCTGACAAGCCGGCGCCCAAGTCCGAAGACCAGTTGAAGGTCAGCCGGTCCCGCAAGGATGACAAGTCAGCGGAAGCCGCCAGCAATGCGCAGGCTGAAGAACTGCTGATGAAGGAAAAAGCGTTGCGCGAAGCCAATGACCGCATCGCAGCGCTCGAAAAAAACATTGCCGACATGCAGCGCCTGATGGAGCTGAAGGCCGCTGCCGGCAAGGCTGAAAGCGCTCCGGGCAGTGCAGCGCCAGCTGACAAGGTTGCGGGCAAGCCGGAAGACAAGACGGCAGACAAGGCAACGGATAAACCTGCTGACGGTGCGACCGTAGACGCAGCCAAAGCGGGCGATGCAGCAGACAAGGCTGGCACGCCGACTGAAACAGCACTCAAGCCTGAAGAGCCGGCAGACGCTGACAAAGCGAAAGCCGAGGCTGCGCTGGCAGACGAGCACGAAGAAGACGAACACGACAAAAAGCCCAAGCCTTGGTACAAAAATGGGCTGATTCTGGCGGGTGCCGGTGGTGCTGTGGTGCTCGGCGGTGGTGCGGCGGGTTTCCTGTTTTACCGCAGACGCAAACAGCAAGCCGCTGGAGAGGACGCAGCGCCAGCGGTAATGGCTGATGCGTTGGCCGACCCCACGGCAGACCTTCTCAATGCGGACGTGGCCGATGAGCCGGCGCATGCCGAGGCGGATGCGGATCTGGCCGGTATCGACGCAGGCTCGGCTCTTGAAGACGCTGGCGAAGCCGGTGAGCTCGGCGAACTTGGCGGGGCGGCCGCCGGTGCGGATGAGACAGCCGGCGCAGCCGCGCTGGGCGACGCGCTTGGCGACGATTTAGGTGCTCTGGGTTCCGACAATACCAGTGAACTGGGTGCCGGCCTCTTGGGTGGCGATCAGACACCCTCTGGCGAAGCGGCTGAACTCTCTGCTGCGGCTGTTGATCTTGATTTCAACGCCGCTGCTGATACGGGTGGCGCGGCTCGAGAACCCTTGCTGCCGCCCGAAATGTCGGCTGGAGATCCCCCCAAGCCAGTTGCGAGCGGAAACTTTGCAGATGAACTGGATGCCCTGTCTTCTCAGGTGGGCGAGGCCTCCGCATCCATCGCTGCCCTGACGCAGGAAGCGTCAGCCAGCGATGCGCTGGATGATGATTTTGGTGCGGTTGGTGGTGCCGATGGCGGTGATGAGGGTGGCGCTCTCGATGAAGACGAGGCACCCCGTCAGCCGCCGCAGAGGCTGTCTGACACGCTGGCTGCCATTGATCTGGACTTGCCTGGCGCCGGCGACCCCTTGCCGGCAGACCCCTTTGCTGACGCCGGTGCTGAATCAGTCAACGAGTCCCCAGGCGGTCTGCTCGGTGGCGACAGCGACTTTGCAGCTGCAGCCGACGCGGCGGGCGATGACGCGAATGCTTCGGCCACCAACAAGGACGATCTGGCTCGGTGGCAGGAAATGGAAACCAAGCTTGATCTGGCTGCTGCCTACATCGAGATTGGCGATGCCGAGAGCGCCCGCGATCTGCTGGTCGAGGTGCTGAAGAAGGGCGATGCCGCCCAGAACACACGGGCTGCCGAACTCATGACTCGGGCGGTCTGACCCTCCATGCCTCGTATTGCACTGGGTCTTGCCTATGACGGCCGTCTGTTCCACGGCTGGCAGACCCAGCCGCATGGGCAGACGGTTCAAGACAAACTTGAAACAGCTTTGGCCAGTGTCAGTGGGGAGGCGCAGGTTGCCACCATCTGCGCCGGTCGTACCGACGCCGGTGTGCATGCCACCGGGCAGGTGGTTCACTTTGATACAGCATCCCGGCGCCCCCTTACCGCATGGACTCGCGGAGTGAATGCGCATCTGCCTGACGGATGTGCCGTGCAGTGGGCTTGCGAGGTCGATGACGCGTTTCATGCGCGTTTTGGCGCTTCGTACAGGCGCTACCAGTACTGGGTTTACCGTGCACCCCATGCCCACCCGCTGGTTCATACGGCTGCCTGGGTGTTCCAACCACTGGATGTGGGCGCCATGCAGCAGGCCATGCCTGCTTTGCTGGGCGAACACGATTTCACCTCTTTTCGTGCGGCGCAGTGCCAGGCGGCTACACCCATCCGCAGCCTTACCCGTTTTGAGCTTTCCGAAGCCGGGCCCTTTCTCTGTTTTACATTGCAGGCCAATGCCTTTTTGCATCACATGGCCCGCAATCTCGTGGGTACCTTGCTTGAGGTGGGGATGGGCAACAAGTCATCCGCCTGGCCCGCCGAGGTGCTTGCGGCCCAAGACCGCCGTCTGGCGGCTAAAACCGCTCCGGCCTGCGGCCTGACGCTGGTTGAAGTGGGCTATGATGCAAAGTACGCTTTGCCAGCGTCGGTCAACCCGCGCTGGCTGGCAGACGCCCGCGTGTCCGAATCCGTGCCATCGGCTGACGCAGCGTCATCGTTATCGCAGACTCCCTGAACAACACCGACATCCACACCGATGCCGAACCCATGACCAACCAATCTGACCGAATGTCATCTGCTACAGATTCCCGCCCTTACCCCGCGCAGCCTGCCCGCACCCGCATCAAGCTGTGCGGCATGCGGACCGAGTTGGACGTGCGCACGGCGGTATCAGTCGGTGCTGACGCAGTCGGTTTCGTGTTTTACCCGCCCAGTCCCCGTGCTGTGTCGGTCAGCCAGGCGGCAGACCTCGCACGGTTTCTACCGCCGTGGGTCACGCCTGTCGGTCTGTTCGTCAATCCAGACCCTGCCGAGGTCAAGGCTGCATTGCTCGCCATCCCCGGACTCATGCTGCAGTTTCACGCAGACGAGGACAATGCGTTTTGCACACAATTTGGCGCCCCCCATATCAAGGTTGCGCGCATGCATGCCGGTTTGAACTTGGTAGAATTCAGTCTGGCGCATCCGGATGCACGTGCCATTTTGGTCGATGCCCTGGTGCAGGGCTACGGTGGGGGCGGTCATGCGTTTGACTGGTCCTGGTTGCCGGGTACCGCAAATGGATCTGCGCCATTGGACAAACCCCTCATACTCTCCGGCGGTCTCACCGTGGACAATGTGGGACAGGCCGTTTCGGCCGTCAGGCCGTTCGCGGTCGATGTGTCCAGCGGAATTGAACGCAGCCGTGGTGAGAAGTGTCCGCAGCGTATGGCTGCATTTTGTCGGGCGGTGCAGGCCGCCGACGCAGGAAGTGAAGCATGAACAAGCCGTATGATTTCCCCGACGCCAAAGGCCATTTTGGCCCCTATGGCGGTTCCTTCGTGTCCGAAACGCTTTTCCATGCGTTGGACGAACTGAAGGCCAACTATGCCCGTTATCGGGACGACCCGGAGTTTTTGGCTGAGTTCAAGGACGAACTGGCCCACTTCGTCGGGCGCCCCAGCCCGCTGTATCATGCCAAGCGCTGGTCCGAACGCATGGGTGGCGCGCAGATCTACTTCAAGCGCGAAGACTTGAACCATACCGGTGCCCACAAGGTCAACAACTGCATCGGGCAAGCGCTGCTGGCTCGCCGCATGGGCAAACCGCGCGTCATCGCCGAGACCGGGGCAGGGCAGCACGGCGTGGCAACAGCCACTGTCGCAGCCCGCTACGGCATGGAGTGCGTGGTCTACATGGGGCAGGAAGACGTGGCCCGTCAGGCGCAAAACGTATTCCGCATGAAACTGCTCGGTGCGACCGTCATCCCGGTCACCAGTGGTTCCCGTACGCTGAAAGACGCGCTCAACGAAGCCATGCGCGACTGGGTC
>SXZD01000213.1 GCA_005788065.1 Burkholderiales bacterium | reverse complement strand
GTGGCTTCTGCGAAGTGTGCGGCGCCACCTACCAGCCCACCGAACTGAAAAATGCTTACTCAACGGTGTCAGGTGCGGCACCGGTGCGCAAAAGCTCCGATCATTATTTTTTCAAGCTGTCAGATCCGCGCTGCGAAGCGTTCCTGCGACAGTGGACACAGAGCGAAGGTCGCCTGCAACCGGAGGCCGCCAATAAAATGCGTGAATGGCTGGGCGAACCCGGCTCCAACAAACTGGCGGACTGGGACATTTCACGCGACGCGCCCTATTTCGGCTTTGGCATACCCGAAGCGCCCGGTAAATTTTTCTATGTATGGCTGGACGCGCCGGTTGGCTACTTTGCCAGCTTCACTGCCCTGGCTGCCAAGCTGGGGCTGAACACGGCAGATTATTTCCGCCCGGACTCGGATACCGAGATGGTGCATTTCATCGGCAAGGACATCCTGTATTTCCATGCCCTGTTCTGGCCGGCCATGCTGGAGTTCTCGGGCTTCCGTACGCCGACGCGCATCAACGCGCACGGCTTCCTGACGGTAGACGGTGCCAAGATGTCCAAATCGCGAGGTACTTTCATCACGGCAGAGAGCTACCTCAAACAGGGGCTGAACCCTGAATGGCTACGCTATTACTTCGCAGCCAAACTGAATGCCAGCACCGAAGACCTCGATCTTAACTTTGCAGACTTCACCGCCCGCATCAACAGCGATCTGGTGGGCAAGTACATCAACATTGCCAGCCGAAGTGCCGGCTTCATCAGCAAGCGGTTTGACGGACGATTGGCCGACATTTCGACACATCCGTTGATTGCAAAACTGCGCAGCGGTGCAGATGTCATTGCACAGCATTTTGATGCGCGCGAGTTTGGCACGGCCATCCGCGAGATCATGGCACTGACCGACGAGGTCAATGTATTCGTAGACCAGAACAAGCCATGGGAACTGGCCAAAAAGCCGGGCGAGGACGCAGCGCTTCAGCAGGTCTGCTCCGTGTGTCTGGAGGCCTTTCGCGTACTCAGCGTATACCTCAAACCCGTGTTGCCGGTACTGGCAGACAAAGTGGAGGGTCTTCTGAACATTGCACCCATGACGTGGGCTGATGCGCAGCAATCACTGCCGGCTGGTCATACCATTGCGCCCTTCTCGCATCTGATGCAACGGGTAGACCCGGCGCAGATCGAAGCGCTGATCGCAGCCAACCGCGAAAGCCTTGCGCCCACTGGCGCTGCAAGCGCAGTTGCAGCTGCCTCGGGCAAGACAGGTGAGAAAAAATCTGCCGACTCAAGCAAGCCGGCAGCCGTAAAGGACGCAACAGTCGACGGCAAAGCGGCCGATGGCAACGACGCCGCAGACAAGTTCATCAGCATCGATGACTTTGCCCGCATCGATCTCCTCATGGGACTTGTGCTGGACTGCAAACGCGTTGAGGGCTCCACCAAACTGCTACAACTGACTGTCGATCTTGGCGAAGAAAAGCCCCGCAACATCTTTTCAGGCATCTCGGCGCATTACAGTCCCGAACAGATGAACGGCAAGATGGTCGTTGTGGTAGCCAACCTCGCCCCCCGCAAAATGAAGTTTGGCGTGTCCGAGGGCATGGTGTTGTGCGCCAGCCCGAGCGACGATTCATCGCTGTTTGTCCTGTCTGCCGACAGCGGTTGCAAACCCGGCATGAAAATCTCCTGAGCCACCTGAAAGCGACTTTTGAAAGTCAACGATCTCCGTTTCAGACCCCGCCTGATCGACGCCCTGTCGGGCTATGACACAGCTCGTCTGATGCGGGACATCGGTGCCGGCGTCACGGTGGGAATTGTCGCGCTGCCACTGGCCATGGCCTTTGCAATCGCCAGCGGACTCAAACCGGAAGTGGGTATTTTTACGGCCATTGTCGGCGGGCTCATTGTATCGCTGCTTGGCGGCAGTTCGGTTCAGATTGGCGGACCCGCAGGTGCATTCATCGTTGTGGTGGCTGACATCGTGGCGCGTTATGGCGTGTCCAATCTCATTATCGCGACATTTGCGGCGGGACTGTTGTTGCTGCTCATGGGTGCCTTGCGTTTGGGTAACCTCATCCGTCTCATACCGGTGTCCATTGTCACCGGGTTTACCAATGGCATTGCGGTACTGATTGCCCTGTCACAGGTGCGCGACTTTTTCGGGCTACAGCTTGAAACGGTACCGAGCGCTTTCATCCCCAAATTGCAGGCGCTGTGGGACGCGACACCCACCTTCAACCCGTCCGCGCTGGGGCTGAGCGTTGCGGGCATCGTCTTGCTGGTTTCGTGGCCCAAAATTGGCGCCAAACAAGACGGGCTGCGACAAAAACTCGCCCTCATTCCCGCACCGGTGGTGCTGCTGGGCTTGAGCGCATGGACGGTGTGGTCTTGGCAATTGCCGGTTGACACCATCGGCAGCCGCTTCGGTGGCATCCCCCAACAACTCCCGCCCCTGCATGCCCCGACCATCGACTGGGACACGCTCAAAAACCTGTGGGGACCGATCATCACCATTGCCTTGCTCGGTGCCATCGAGTCGCTGCTTTGCGCACGGGTAGCGGACAATCTGATGCGCGAGCGTCACGATCCCAATCAGGAACTGATGGCGCAGGGTTTGGCCAATCTGGCAGTGCCCCTGTTTGGCGGCATGCCGGTGACCGGCACCATTGCACGCACCAGCCTGAACGCCCGTCTGGGTGCGACCAGCCCCATCTCCGGTGCGGTGCATGCCTTCACGCTGTTGCTGATTGTCCTGCTGGCTGCACCATTGGCCAGGCATGTGCCGTTGTGCTCACTTGCAGCCATTCTCATGTATATGGCGTGGAATATGGGCGAGTGGCATGAGTTCATCCACATGCAACGACTCTCCTACATCTACCGCACCATCCTGTTGACCACATTTGTGCTGACCGTGGTCATCGACCTGACAGTGGCGGTCGAGGCGGGTCTGGTGCTTGCCTGCCTGTTCTACATCTACCGTATTTCGCAGCTCACGCAGCTTGAATCCATCAAGCTGGAAGACACTGACACAGCGGCGGGCATCAAGGCCTGGCATGTCTACGGATCGCTCTTTTTCGGTGCGGTAGGCAAACTGGAGGCCTTGCTCGACGAAGCCGGAAAGACCACCTCAACCCACGTGATCATTCTGGAATGCCATCAGTTGATCTCGCTGGACACCACCGGCGTAGACGCGCTCGAATCGCTTGCGACCAGCCTGCAGGCCACGGGGGGACACCTGTTGCTGTGTGAACTCAACCGCCAGCCGCTGGACCTGCTTCGCCGCAGCGGCTTTGCCAATTCGATCGGTGCAGATCATGTCTTTGCCGATTTGAATGCTGCGCTGGCCCGCGCGAGATCCCTGTGCAAGCGGTGAAGCGGCAAAAGTAAGCCGCTTGTTCGCCGCTGGGTTAAAATGATGTTTTGGTGTGTTTTTCTACGGAGCACGCATGGCACATTACGAATCTGATATCACCCGTTTTCTGCGCGACCTCAAAACCAGCAAGCCCCACCTGGAGTCCGAACAGAAAAAAGGACGTTCCCTGCTGTGGGACAAAATCGTCGACCGCGATCTGTGGGCCGGTTTCAACAAAGCGCGCGTGGCGCAAAAACCTTACGTTTACGCACCTGAAGACAAGCGCTGATCCGGGATGAGCGATAACGGTCAGGGCGACCTCAACCAAGGCAACAGCGCTCAGAACGACGCTGAAACAGTGCTTGCGCAAGGCACCGACACCACGCCCGATGTCATCGACGGGGTGGCCCACCACGCTCGCCTGTACGGTGAGCCGCTTTTTCAGCTACCACAAGACCTGTACATACCGCCGGATGCGCTGCAGGTTTTTCTGGAAGCCTTTGAAGGCCCACTGGACCTGTTGCTCTATCTCATCCGCAAACAGAACTTCAATATCCTCGACATACCGATGGCCGACCTCACGCGTCAGTATCTGAACTACGTAGAGGAAATCAAGCAACGCAGTCTGGAACTGGCTGGTGAGTATCTTCTCATGGCCGCCATGCTGATTGAAATCAAGTCGCGCATGCTGCTTCCAGCACCGGTCAGCGAAGACGGTACCGAACCCGAAGACCCGCGCGCGGAGCTGGTACGCCGCCTGCTGGAATACGAACAGATGAAACTGGCTGCCCAGCAGATTGATCAGCTGCCGCAACTGGGCCGCGACATATGGCCGGCTCAAGCCGTATTCGATCCGAAACTGGCCCCAAAACTGCCGGACGTCAATGCGGTAGACCTGCGGGCAGCGTGGATGGAAGTGCTGCGCCGGGCCAAGCTCACGCAGGCCCACACCATATCGCGCGAAGCCCTGTCGGTGCGCGAACACATGACGCTGATCTTGCGACAGTTGCAGTCACGCCGCTTTGTGGAGTTTTTCGACATGTTCGACTCATGTCGGGGTGTGCCCGTGGTGGTCGTGCACTTTGTGGCAATGCTGGAGTTGACGCGCGAGGGTCTGGTGGAGATTACACAGGCAGAGCCCTACGCGCCCATTTATGTCCGACTGAGCTATCAACCGAGTTGATCAGATTTTCAGGGCTGCGATGCCGGCCCTGGCAATCTGTGCATCTTCCACCGACTTGACGCCAGACACGCCCACAGCGCCTACACAGTCGCCATTCACAAAAATCGGCACACCACCTTCGAGCATGCCCTGCAACGGCACCACGCTCAGAAACGCCGTGCGGCCGTTGTTGACGATATCCTCATAGACTTTGCTTTCGCGTCTGCCCAGAACGGAAGTACGTGCTTTTTCGACGGCGATGGTGGCGCTGACTGCGGGACAACCATCCAGACGCGTAAAGGCCAGCAGGTGCCCCCCCTCGTCAACCACGGCAATCGAAACAGCCCACTTGTTGTTCACCGCTTCATTGACGGCCGCTTCGAGCATGGTTTGCGCATCATGGCGCTCAAGAACTGTACGGGTACGCATACTGCAGGCTCCATTGAAAAAACAGGCGAGCAGTATGCCGCATTTCAAAGATGTTTGATGACGAAGTCCCTGATGGTATTCCCGCACATCAGCGGACTTTCGATCATGGGCAAATGCCCGACGCCTTCGAACATGCACAACTCGGATCGCGTGATGAGCCGCTCGAATGTATAGGCGCAACTCGGATGGAGCACCTTGTCCTGCGCACCCCACATGACCAACGTAGGCATGGAGATATCCGCATACGTGGCCTTGGTCAGGTCGGGTCTGTGACTCACCATCTCACGGAACAGATGATGGTTTACGTCGCGCCGGTGTATGAGTTCGGTGGCAGAGAAAAATGCAGCCGATGCAGCCAGCGCCTTATTGAAAAACACAAGGTCGGTGAGCTTCATGACATCAACAGGATCCCGGGGAACCAAGCGGTTGCGTCCCTTCTTCAACTCATCGACGAACTCGGTATGCTCATCACCCGGCAGCCCCAGTGCGTCCATCAGCACCAGACTGGTCACCATCTCAGGGTGCCGGGCTGCCAGCAGACCTGCGATGGCCCCACCCATGGAGTTACCGACGACATTGACACGGTCAACACCAATCTCGATCAGCCAGTGCTGCAGACGCTCGGTCTGATGTTCCAGTCCGTAGTTTTCTTCGTGGTTGAAACCGCTCTCACCCCAACCCGGCAAGTCAGGAATGAGCACACGGAAATTGCCCAGCAAAAACGGCAGCACGGGGAGCCAGTGTTCTTTGGCCGCAGAAAAGCCGTGCAACAAAAGCAACGCGGGCGCGAAAGGATTGCCGACTTCGAGCCAGACGATTTTGTCGCGGCCCACGCCAACCCGATGACGATGCACACCGATAAGACCGCCGTACCAGGGGTTGATACGATTGAGGCTGAGCAACTTGGGACGCCAGCTTTCGAGCAGATCTGGCTCGGGAGCGTCGGTGTGACTCAGGTAAGCTTCGCCCACCATGTCAAAGTATGCATCGACCAGTTGAGCCCCTTCGGACAAAGGGGTTGTGTGGGACGCATGTTCAGCTACGTGCTTTTTTTTCACTGTGTTTTGAAGGCTGAATACGCCAGAAAAAGAAGTGACAGAAGGTTACACCAGCCGGGGGCATGCGTAAAACGCACCCCACCCGAATTCAGGCTATTTCACCCGAAAAATGCCTTGACCTTGTCCATCCAGCTTTTGGCCTGTGGCGAATGCTTGTCACCGTCCGCGCGCATGGACTTATCCAATTCACGCAGCATTTCTTTCTGCTTGTCAGACAGCTTGATGGGCGTCTCAACAACCACGTGACAGAACAGGTCGCCCGGATATGACGACCTCACACCCTTGATGCCTTTGCCGCGCAAGCGGAATGTCTTGCCGGTCTGGGTGCCCTCGGGAATGCTGAAAGACGCCTTGCCGTTAAGTGTCGGAATCTCGATCTCTCCGCCCAGTGCGGCCTGCACGATGGACACCGGCATCTCGCAATGCAGGTCGTCGCCCTCGCGCTGAAACACGGGGTGTTCCTTGATTCGCACTTCGACGTACAGGTCTCCCGGAGGGCCGCCGTTGACGCCGGGTTCGCCCTTGCCTGTCAGTCGGATACGCATGCCGTCGTCAATGCCAGCCGGTATGCGAACCTCGAGTGTCTTGGTCGACTTGACGCGCCCTACCCCATCGCAGGACTGGCAAGGATCAGGGATGATCTTGCCTGAGCCATGACACTTCGGGCAGGTTTGCTGCACGCTGAAAAAGCCCTGCTGCATGCGCACCACACCGGCGCCACCGCAGGTGCCGCAGGTCTGCGGACGGGTACCGGGTTTGGCGCCCGAGCCCTTGCATACACCGCACTCATCCCATGAGGGCACGCGGATCTGCGTCTCCATGCCGGCTGCGGCCTGCTCAAGCGTGACGTCCATGTTGTAGCGCAGGTCAGCACCGCGATACACGTTGTTGCCGCCACCGCCACCACCGCGTCGTCCGCCACCGCCAAAGATCTCACCGAAAATATCGCCAAACGCCTCGGAAAAGTCGGCAAATCCACCACCACCGGGCGCACCGCCGCCCATGTTCGGATCAACACCTGCGTGTCCATACCGATCGTAGGCAGCACGCTTGTCACCGTCAGACAAAATCTCGTAGGCGGCTTTCGCTTCCTTGAATTTTTCTTCGGCTTCCTTGTTGTCCGGATTGCGGTCCGGATGGTATTT
>SXZD01000212.1 GCA_005788065.1 Burkholderiales bacterium | reverse complement strand
TCTGATTGCCGGCATCGACAGTCCAACGGCCGGTAGCGTGGAGATTGGCGGCACAGACATTGCGCAGTTAAGTGACCGCGAATTGGCGCGCTGGCGTGCAGCCAATGTGGGTTTCATTTTTCAATTCTACAACCTGATGCCCGTGCTCACAGCATTTGAGAATGTCGAATTGCCTTTGCTGCTGACACGACTGACGCGCGCACAACGTCGCGAACATGTCTTGCGTGCACTGGAGTTGGTGGGATTGCAGGCCCGTATGGACCACACGCCCACTGAACTGTCGGGGGGTCAGCAGCAGCGCGTGGCCATTGCGCGTGCCTTGGTGACGGACCCGGCCTTGATTGTGGCCGATGAACCCACGGGCGATCTGGACCGGCAGACCGGTGAAGAAATTCTGGATTTGCTCGATGCGCTGAACCGCGATCTGGGCAAGACCATTGTTATGGTTACACACGACCCCAAGGCCGCCGCCCGCGCGCACCGGCGCATCAGTCTTGACAAGGGTGTGCTGGCATTTGAAGAGATGGGAGAGTCGCATGTGGTCTCTCGTCCTTAAAAATGCGTTTCGCCAGAAAGTCCGCATGGCGCTCACCCTCATTGGTCTGGTGGTGGCCATTACGGCATTCGGTTTACTGCGCACCATTGTGGATGCGTGGTATGCGGGTGCAGAGGGTACGTCAAGCGCAAGGTTGGTAACGCGTAATGCCATTTCGCTGAACTTTCCGTTGCCCTTGAATTATGCAGAACGCATACGCGGCATTGAGGGTGTGAGCGATATTTCATGGGCCAACTGGTTCGGCGGTATCTACATCACCGAGCGCAACTTCTTTCCGCAGTTTGCGGTAGACCCTGACAGTTATTTCAGGTTGTACCCCGAATACCGCATTGAAGAGGCGCAGTGGAAAGACTTCAAGCTGGATCGCACTGGCGCTGTGGTGGGTCGCAAGCTGGCGCGCACCTACGGCTGGAAAGTGGGAGGCGTTGTGCCCCTGCGCGGAACGATCTATCCCGGTGTGTATAACTTCACGGTGCGCGCCATTTATGATGGCATCGACAAAAAAACAGATGAGTCGCAGTTCTTTCTGCATTGGGCTTATCTGAACGAGCAGAGCAAAAAGATACCCGGCTTTCCGCGCGACCGTGTCGGAGTGTTTGTGGTGGCTGTCGATCAACCCGATAGGGCGGCAGAGATTGCGTCGCGTATCGACACGCGTTTCATCAATACCAGTGCCGAGACACGCAGTGAAACGGAGAAGGCGTTTCAGTTAGGGTTTGTGGCCATGACAGAGGCGATCCTGATTGCCGTGCAGATTGTGTCGGTGGTCATCATTGCCATCATACTGGCGGTGATGGCCAACACCGTTGCCATGACAGCGCGCGAACGCACATCCGAGTATGCAACCCTGCAGGCTTTGGGCTTTACCCCACGGTTTGTGGCCAGCCTCATTGTTGCAGAGTCATTGACCATTGCGCTGACCGGCGGTCTGGCGGGTGTTGCGCTTACCTTCCCGGTGGCCAATGCGTTTGCAGATGCAGTGGGAACTCTGTTTCCCATTTTCGAGGTGTCGCGTACCACGGTGCTCTTGCAGTGTCTGTCAGCGGCCGGTGTGGGTATTCTGTCGGCGCTGTTTCCGGCCATGGGCGTGGCTCGCCTGAAAATTGTGGACGGTCTGCGCCATGTGGCCTGAGCAGATACCACTGGCCTACACCTGGCGCAATTTGCGAGCGCGGGCCGCCACCACTGCGCTGGCTGCCATTGGCATGGCATTGGTGGTGTTTGTGTTTGCCTGCGTGCTGATGCTGTCGGCCGGTATTGAGGCCACGCTTGTGAAAACCGGTGAAGAGAACAATCTGGTGTTCATCCGCAAAGGTGCCGGTGTTGAAATACAGAGCGCCATTGACCGCGAGCAGGCGGCCATCATCGCATCGACTGTTCCTGTGGCGCGCGGTATTGACGGGCAGGCATTGTTCTCTGCCGAACCGGTGGTGTTGATCACGCTGACAAAACGGGGCAGTGACAAACCGTCGAACGTCACCATACGCGGGGTGACTGCTGCAGGCCTGGCTGCCCGGCCGCAGGTGCAGTTAACGGCGGGACGCTGGCCCAGACCCGGTACGGCGGAGGTGGTGACCGGTGGCGCCATGGCCGGACGTTTCAAGGGCGGTGGCATTGGCGAGAGTCTGCGGTTTGCGCAGCGCGACTGGAAGGTGGTGGGCGAGTTTCAAGCCGGTGGCAGCGGTTTTGACTCAGAGATTTGGGGCGATGCGGACACGCTGATGCAGGCTTTCAGACGGCAAGCCTATTCCATGCTTTTGCTGCGCATGGAGGCAGGCAGCGACCCGGACACCATTGCCGCGCAACTGGCGCAAGACCCGCGCATCAATCTCGAACTGAAACGAGAGACGCGCTTTTATGCCGATCAGTCTGCAGCACTCTCTACATTCATCCGTATCCTGGGCATTTCGCTATCAGTCATTTTTTCAATCGGTGCCGTCGTGGGCGCAATGATCACGATGTATGCGACGGTTGCCAACCGCACAGCCGAAATCGGCACGCTGCGGGCGCTGGGGTTTACGCGGCGCGCCATTTTGCAGGCATTTCTGACCGAATCGCTCTTGCTCTCGCTGGTAGGCGCTGCGGCGGGTTTGCTGGGGGCCAGCCTGATGCAGAATGTGGAGTTGTCAACGCTTAACTGGCAGACATTTTCTGAAGTGGCTTTTCGCTTCAGGCTGACCGTGGATATCGTCATCAACACGTTAGTGTTTGCGTTGCTGATGGGATTGGCCGGAGGTTTTCTGCCGGCGCTTCGGGCTGCGCGCCTGAAAATCGTGGATGCGCTCAGGGCGGCATGAGATTGCTGCGTAGCAGCATGAGCGCTGCTTGACATGTCACACCCGAGCCCCCACATTCTTTGACAATTCGAGGTTCAAGCGCTGAGCCTACTGGGCTCATAATCGGCACATCCCACTGCAGAGGCTTCACGATGTCGAGCAAGTTAACAGCGTATCTGGCCAAAGAGGGCTACTATTTTTTCTATGCCTGCATGGCGACCAGCCTGTTGGGCTTGTGGCTCGCATTCAATGGACGTCTTGTCGGACTGCTAATCTTTTTGCCCGCTGCGGCTTTGTCGGTCATTGGTATCCGCGATATCCGGCAGCCCAAGCAGTCCATCCGCCGCAATTATCCGATCCTGGCGCACATCCGTTTCTTTCTGGAATTCATTCGCCCGGAGATTCGTCAGTACTTTCTTGAGAACGATACCGAGGCTGCACCGTTTTCCCGTAACCAACGTTCGCTGGTTTATCAGCGTGCCAAAAATGTGGTGGACAAGCGTGCGTTCGGTACCCAGAAAGATGTTTATGTAGCGGGACACGACTGGATCAACCACTCGGCCGTTCCGGTGGAGGTACCCGACTCGGACTTTCGCATCACCATCGGCAACAACGATTGCAAGAAACCCTACGATGCCAGCGTGTTCAACATCTCTGCGATGAGCTTTGGTGCCCTGTCTGCCAATGCGGTGATGGCTCTGAACAAAGGTGCCAAGCGCGGCAGTTTCGCACACGACACGGGGGAGGGCTCGATCTCGCGCTATCACAAGGTGCATGGAGGAGACCTGATCTGGGAAATCGGTTCGGGCTATTTC
>SXZD01000211.1 GCA_005788065.1 Burkholderiales bacterium | reverse complement strand
TGTCTGCCACCGGGTCGAGGAAAGCACCGAAAGCTGAGGTCTGGTTCCAGCGCCGGGCCAGATAGCCGTCAAACGCATCTGTGACCGCAGCGCCCACGAACACCCAGGTACCCAGCAGATTTTTGACGGGCATGCTCACCAGCGAGTCGGGCACGAGAAACAGCCCAACCACCAACGGTATCAACACGATGCGAACCCATGTCAGCAACATGGGGAGGTTCATGGGCATGTCGAAAGTCTTTTGTTTTTGTTACCGGAAATATAACCCATCAATGCAGGCGTCGGTAAATTTCCTCGGCCAGCATCTGTGAAATACCCTCAACAGAGGCAAGGTCTTCTACACTTGCAGCTTTGATACCACGCAAACCACCAAAACGCGCCATCAACTTTTGTTTACGTTTGGCACCGATACCCTCGATTTCATCGAGCTGTGACACCAACCGTGCCTTACCCCGTTTCGCGCGCATGCCGGTGATGGCAAAGCGGTGCGCTTCATCCCGAATCTGCGCCACCAGCATCAGTGCCGGATGTGTCGGGCCGAGTTCAAGCTCGGCTCGTCCATCCGCAAACACCAGCGTCTCCAGTCCCACCTTGCGGTTCTCGCCCTTGCGCACACCCACCAGCAACCCGATATCCAACCCCAGTTCATCAAACACGTCGCGGGCCATGCCCACCTGCCCTTTGCCGCCGTCAATCAGCACGAGCTGCGGCATGGTTTCGGGGTCAACGTCGGTATAGCGCCGCAACAGCGCCTGCCGCATGGCGGCATAGTCGTCGCCGGGGGTAATGTCTTCGATGTTATAGCGTCGATACTCCCGGTTCTGCATGTCGTGGTGATGAAAGACCACGCAGGACGCCTGTGTGGCCTCCCCAGCTGTATGACTGATGTCGAAACACTCGATGCGAAGTTCTTCCAGCGGTTCGGGCAACTCAAGGATGTCCGCCAGCGCACGCGTGCGCGATGCCGCATGGCCTTTTTCAGCCAGCCGTCGGGTCAGCGCCATCTCCGCATTTTCAACGGCCATCTCCAGCCAGCGGCGCCGGTTGGATTGCGGGTGGCGCACGATATTCACGCGACGCCCGGCCTGCTCTGACAGCAGCATGAGCAGTTCCGGGTTGTCCAGTTCGCAATTGATGATGAGGGTTGCGGGCAAGGCCTTGTCGACATAATGCTGGGACAAAAACGCTTCCAGTACTTCGGAGTCGCTGTTGAGTTCCTGCACATTCATGGCAGCATCGGGGAACATCGGACGGTCTCCCAGATGACGTCCACCACGCACCATGGCCAGATTGACGCAAACGCCACCGTTGCGAATGATGACTGCAATGATGTCGGTATCTTCATCGCCGCCTGTGGTGTCCACACTCTGCTGATGCAGAACCTTGGACAGTGCGGCCATCTGGTTGCGAAACACCGCAGCCTGTTCAAACCGCAATTCATCGGCAGCCTGCAGCATGCGGGCTTCCAACTCCTTCAGGATATCCTGCGCCTCACCCCGCAAAAAGCGGGACGCCGAATTGACGTCTTTCGCATAATCATCCGGGCTGATACGACCCACACACGGCGCACTGCAACGGCCTATCTGCGCTTGCAGACATGGGCGACTGCGATGGGCAAACACGGTGTCTTCGCAATTGCGCAACTGAAACACGCGCTGGATGATCTGTATGCTTTCTTTCACCGCCCATGCATTCGGATAGGGTCCGAAGTACTGGCTCTTGCGGTCTACTGCGCCGCGATAGTAGGCCACACGCGGATATTCATGCGCGGTCAGTCGCAGATACGGATAGGACTTGTCATCGCGAAACAGGATGTTGTAACGCGGATTGAGCGACTTGATGAGATTGTTTTCTAGCAGTAGCGCTTCTGCCTCTGACCGCGTGACGGTGATGTCGACCCGCTCGATACGCTCCACCATGTGCGCGATGCGCGGGCTGGAGTGCGTCTTCTGAAAATAAGAGGACACCCGTTTTTTCAGATCGCGCGCCTTGCCCACATACAGCACCGCACCACCCTCGCCTATCATGCGATACACGCCAGGCCGGGTCGGCAGATTGGAGAGAAACTCCGGTATGTTGAATGCCGGCTGCGCCTGCTCAAACTCGTCTGCCATCTGCATCACCCCGTTTTCAGCAGACGCGCAGCATGCGCGACGACCGCATCAAACATTGCTTCTGTCAGTCGCCCTGTCTGGGTGTTGTAGCGGGAAACGTGATAACTGTCGAGCAAGGCAATAGGCGTAGAAATGGCCTTGGATGGCAATTGTTGTAGGTTGATCGCAGCAGCCGAGACCGGGGATGCAGACGCATCGTGCGACGCTATGACCCCCACATCATGCCGGGCACCATGCGCAAATTTGTACGCGGACTTTTTCAGCCCCAGCGACATCAGAACGGCATCGTGTGCGATGACACCCAGCGCAATGATGACCTTGGGTCTGTAGTGAGTTAACTCAACCGACAAAAATGTATTACACGTTTTGATTTCTGCCGGTGTGGGCTTGTTTTCCGGTGGTACGCACTTCACCGCGTTGGTGACGCGGCAATTGAACAGTTGCAGACCATCATCGCACGATACCGATTGGGCAGCACTGGCGAACCCGTGGCGATGCAAAGTGGAATACAGCAGATCCCCACAAAAATCGCCAGTAAAAGGCCTGCCCGTGCGATTGGCGCCGTTGTAACCGGGCGCCAGCCCGACCACCAGCAGCCCGGCATTCAAATCGCCAAAAGGCGCAACGGGCCTGCCGAAATGCTCAGGGTGCGTAGCCCGACAATCAGCCAGAAAATCGGCCAAGCGCGGGCAGCGCGTACAACCCACATCAAACGCATCTGAAGACAAACCCTGCAAACCCATCCCCTCAGCGCAATAAAAATCCATTCAATCACGTTTGCACAAAGCGTCCCGTCACACTGGCACCCGCCTCGTCACTGAGCAACTCGTCACATCCTTATCCGAGCCACACCCGCGCATTGCGGAACATGCGCATCCACGGCGAATCTTCCGATGCATCATCCGGATGCCAGGACATCTGCACGCTGCGGAACACACGCTCGGGGTGCGGCATCATGATGGTGAACCGTCCGTCCGGCGTGGTGAAACCCGCCAGCCCATCCGGCGATCCATTGGGGTTTGCGGGATACTGGACAGCCGTCTCGCCGTTGGCTTGTACATAGCGCAGGCTCACCAAACCGTTTGATACCAACGCAGCCTGATTGCCCTGACGCGCAAAGTCTGCACGACCTTCACCATGCGCGACCACAATGGGCATCAGCGATCCGGCCATGCCGGACAAAAACAGCGAGGGCGACTGCTCTACCCTGACCTGCACGAGACGTGCCTCATACTGCTCGGAACGGTTGCGCATCAGACGCGGCCAGGAGCTCGCACCCGGAATAAGATCGGACAGGGTGGCCATCATCTGGCAACCATTGCAAACACCCAGCGCAAATGAATCGCCACGGGCAAAAAATGCAGCAAACATATCCGCCAATCTTGCGTTGTAGCGTATGGTTTTTGCCCAGCCTTCACCTGCACCCAATACGTCACCATAGCTGAAGCCACCGGCAGCAGCAAAGCCCTTGAAGTCGGCCAATGAACGGCGGCCAGACAACAGGTCGCTCATGTGTACATCCACGGCTTCAAAGCCCGCGCGCGTAAATGCAGCTGCCATTTCAAGCTGCCCATTCACGCCCTGCTCGCGCAGAACCGCAATGCGAGGACGCACACCCTTTGCGATAAACGGCGCAGCGACGTCAGCACTTGCGTCATAGGTCAGCGACTGCACCAGCGCTGTGTCGTCACGCTGCACATACGCATGCTCCTCGTCCGCACAGGCGGGATTGTCACGCAGTTTGGCAATGCGCATGGACGTCTCGTCCCAAATCGCCTGCAGCGCCTTGCGCGGCTTGCTGAAAATGCTCTTGGCATCGCGATAGAACTCGATGACATCGCGGTCATTGGGCTTGCCGATGATGTTGCTGCAAACGCCAAGACCATTGGCCCGCAGAATATCCATCGCTTCTGTACGGCGCGCTTGCGGCACCTGAATCACAAAACCGGCTTCCTCGCTGAACAGCGCCTTGAGCGTCAGCTCGTTACGCTGCACCGACACCTGTTCAGGGCGAATCTTGAAGTCACCCCAATCAGCCGAATACGGGTCGATGGTCAGGATATCCAGACTGATGGAAATACCGCAGTGCCCGGCAAACGACATTTCGCACAGGGTTGCCAACAAGCCTCCATCGGACCGGTCGTGGTAGGCCAACACAAGGTCCTGTGCCCGCAATTGCTTAAGGGCTGTGAAGGCCGCCTTCAGACGTTCCGGATCTTCGATGTCGGGCACCTCGTGACCGATCTGTTGTACAACCTGTGCCAAAACCGATGCGCCGAGACGGTTTTTGCCATGCCCCAGATCCACGAGGATCAGGGCGGTATCGCCCTTGTCGGTGCGCAATTGCGGAGTGAACGTGCCGCGCACATCAGACACCCGTGCGAATGCAGAAACAATCAGCGAAACCGGAGACAGCACTTCGCGCTGTTCACCGTTCTGCTGCCAACGCGTGCGCATGGACAGCGAATCTTTGCCCACCGGAATGGACAAGCCCAGCGCCGGGCACATTTCCATGCCAACGGCTTTGACTGTGTCGAACAAAGCGGCGTCCTGCCCCGGCGTGCCGCAGGCAGCCATCCAGTTGGCCGACAGCTTGATGTCTTCCAGTTTTTCAACCGGTGCAGCCATCAGGTTGGTGATGACTTCTGCCACCGCCATACGGCCAGATGCCGGCGCATTGATGATGGCCAATGGCGTGCGCTCACCCATCGACATCGCCTCGCCGCCATAGCCTTCATAGTCTGCCAGGGTAACGGCCACATCGGCCACCGGCACCTGCCATGGACCCACCATCTGGTCGCGCGCGGTAAATCCGCCAACGGTACGATCGCCAATATTGATCAGAAAACGCTTGCTGGCCACGGTGGGGTGACGCAGCACAGAGTCGATGGCATGCTCCAGTTCAATGCCCACCACATCGATGGGGGGCAGTTCCAGCTTCACGCGATTGTCATTGCGCTGCATGCGCGGCGGCTTGCCCAGCAACACGTCCATGGGCATATCCACGGGCGGCACGGGCGACTGCTCGTCGAGCACGCGCAACTGGCGGTTAGCCGTTGCCGTCCCCACAACAGCGAACGGACAGCGCTCGCGTTCGCACAGTGCCTTGAACAGGGGCAGGC
>SXZD01000210.1 GCA_005788065.1 Burkholderiales bacterium | reverse complement strand
GCCGTTCGCGGAGATCCGCCACTCGCTGTCGGCAGCCGATGTCCATGTGGTGTCGCTGGCCTAACGGTGGCGGTGATAACGGCGGCGGCGATACCGACCCCGTTTCTGTCGAATTGTCCGAGTCTGAGCTGGCAGCCCTGCTTGAGGGTGGCGTAGCCGATAACGAGCTTGCTTTTGACGGCGATTCGTTCGATCCCGCCGCACTGGTCACGCTGTCAGTCGATGGATCTACCCTGTCTGACTCCGGTCTGGACTACATCGGGCTGAGTCTGCTCGGTGTAGACACCATCGATGTGGGCAGTGGTGCTGATATTGAGCTTGGCTTTGCCCGCCTGGCTACGCAACTCGGCAGCGAAGAACTTGTGGATCAGGCCACCGGCGATAGTTTCAATCCCGCGCGATTCGTCGGCGAGGAAGATGCCGAAGTTACACTGGGTCTCGAACAGGGTGAGGTTAACGAACTGGAGTTGCTGTTCGAAACCAATAACCAGGGCGTGCCCGATACACTGGAATTCCTCAGCGAGATCGGGGTTGACTCGATCGCACTGACCAACGGCGGCACCCTGACCCTGACCGAATCCAACCTCGATCTGCTGCGCAATTATGATTTGACGATCGCCGATAGCTTCACCGACGAAAACGGTCCGAGTGACACGGTGGGTCGTTTGTTGGTGGAAGGTTCGACGCTGGCCGACAGCGATCTGACGCTTGCAGACCTGGCTCTGCTGGGCGTTGATTCGGTTGCAGGCAGCGGTTCGAACACTCCGCGCATCGACATCGAGCTGGGTCTCGGAGAGGCCATCGCAGACTTGTTCAGCGGCAATGGCGGGTCTACCGGTAATCAAGGTGGTAATGCTGGCGAACAACTCAGCAACTTCATTTTCTCGCATGCACCGACATTCGCGGACGCGGCCAACGTGACGTTGGGCTTGAGCGACTTCGAGTTCACGCAGCTTGAGGCGGCCGTGCGCGCATTCGTGTCCGGTAACGGAGATGAGCAGGCGTCCAATCCGCTGCAGACGCTGGCATCCCGCGGAATCGATGCGATCGCATCCACCCAGACCGAAGGCGGCGTCGATGGCAACAGCCTCATCATTTCGCAGGCACTCGCTGATGCGCTGGGCACCGCAGGTATTCGTCTGGCTGACAGCTTCCATTTGGCCGAAGGTGGTGCCGACACTGTCAGCAGTCACGTGGTCGTGGAAGCAACGGTTCTGTCCGGCGAGCATCTTCTGGGTGCCGACAGTCTGGCCGCGTTGGGTATCGATGAGGTCCGCTTCATCGATGTGGACCAGATCGGTGACGACGCCGGTTTTGGTTCGTTGACCGGTGCCATCGAAGGCATTCGCGCGGCGCTGGGCCTAGCGCCTCTGGGTAGCGAGCCCACTTCACAGCAAGCTCAACTGCCGCAGTCGCTCGACCACACCGCCGTTTTGGGCACCAACGTGGTGGCCAGCGTGGTGGTCGATATCGACCCAGCACTGGCTCAGCAGGTTGAGTCCTTCCTGACGGGGCTTGCAACGGCCGATGCAAGCCACAATGATGGTGCCGCCGCCCAGTTGATCGCCAACGCCGGTGCAACCGTGCTGGAGGCGGTCAGCCAGGTCGACTCGCTGACAGACCTCGGTATCGACCGTCTGGTGATTGGTGATGGCACTTCTGTGACCGACATCATCGATCTGGACAATCTGGACTTCCTGGGTAACTATCTCCAGGGCTGATCGCAGTCTTTCTGTCTCGGCGCAGCATGAAAAAGGGGGTTGGTCCGCAAGGGCCCATCCCCTTTTTGTCTTTTTAATGCGGAACTCTCCAAATGAGGGGGGTTTAACCCATGTGGTTTAGCCCGATCAATCGTAAAATATCGTATGTATACATTTAACGCATTCTCCCTGCGGGAGTACCATGGCTGACCCAAAAGCATCTTCACAGGCGACTGCAGACAACCCGGGAGACGCCAGTCCCCTGCGTCTGGCCATGGCCGACTGCCGCAAAGCCTTTGGCTTGATGGCTTTCATCAGCTTCATGACCAACATCCTGGGCATCGTGCCCACGCTCTACATGATGAACATGTACGACCGCGTGCTGACCAGCCGCAGCGGCGTCACCATGGTCTCGCTGGTTTTGCTGGTCATCGGTATCTACCTGTTCTGGTCAGGTCTGGAGTGGATACGCAACCGCATCATGCTGCGCATTTCCCTGCGGATCGATTGGGACCTGGCGGACCGCGCATTCGACGCATCATTTCGCCGCAATGCCAGCCGGCGCAAGAACAACATCCAGCAGGTCATGGGTGATCTGCTGACCCTGCGCCAGTTCCTGACCGGGCGCCCCATGATCAGTGTCATTGATGCCCCGGTTGCCATCATCTACATCATCGTGGGTGGTCTCATACACCCTTATCTGGCGGTTTTTGCGCTGGCCTCCACCCTGCTGGTGACCGGTATGGCGCTGCTCAACCGCAAGATTGCCACCCCAGCGCTGCGCGCAGCCAACGAAGCCTCCAACGAAGCCACGCGTCTGGCGTCCCAATGCCTGCGACACTCCGAAACCGCGCTGGCCATGGGCATGCTGCCAGCCATCCGTCTGCGCTGGCATGAAAAGCACCGCTGGTTCCTGCAAAACCAGATCAATGGCAGCGAGGCCTCCGGCATCATCGGTTGGGTCAGCGGTGTCATCACCAAGCTCACGCCATCTCTGCAGATGGCATTGGGTATTTTCCTGGCGGTAGAGGGCCATATCACGGGCGGTATGGTGATAGCGGCTACTTTCCTCATCAACCGGTCAGTGTCTCCCCTCAAGGCCCTCATCAACAACTGGAAAGACGTGGTCAATGCCCGTGTAGCGTTCGAACGTCTGGACGAACTCATGCAGGAAGACATTGTGCGCGAAAGCCGCATGAGCCTGCCGGCTCCCAAAGGTCGGATCACCGTGCAGGGATTGGCGCTCAAGGCACCAGGTTCGGGGCGCATTATCCTCAAGGGTGTCACGATCGCGCTTGAGCCCGGGCAGATGGTTGCGGTGGTTGGGCCCAACGGTGCGGGCAAGTCGAGTTTGCTCAAGGCATTGCTGGGTCTGTGGAGGCCGGAGTCGGGTTCTGTGCGTATCGATGGCGTCGAGGTGTCGGATTGGGATCACGATGAGTTGGGTCCACACATCGGTTATGTTCAACAGGATGCTGAACTGTTTGAGGCAACCGTTGCGGAGAACATTGCACGCTTGGGCAAGCCCGACGCAGAACGTGTTGTGAAGGCTGCAAAGATCGCCGGCATCCATGACCTCATCCTGTCTTTCCCCCAAGGTTACGACACCGTACTGAGTGACAGTGCCCATGCGGTATCGGGCGGACAGGCGCAGCGCATAGCGATCGCCCGTGCGCTGTACGGCGACCCTGCCGTGCTGGTGCTTGACGAACCCAATGCCAAGCTCGATGACACGGCAGAGACCGAGTTGATGGCCATGCTGCAACTCTTGCGATCGCAGGGGACTGCTATCGTTTTCTCAACCCACAGACCGCGCCTGCTGGCCATGGCTGATTTCATGCTGCTGCTCAAGGGCGGCGAGCAAGTGGGCTTTGGTCCGGTGCGCGAGATGATTTCACACATGAGTGAGCGCAAAAAAGACAAGCCCGAACTGAGTGCCGTCAGTGCTGGCGGTGTTGCGGGTGATACCTCCGTTGCCAGCGCGGCTGATGCCAAACCAAAAGTATTGCCCGTCCAGGGGGGCAAGCCATGAGTGCTGAACCAAAAATCATGCCGGGCAAGTCTGGCGTTGCCTCCGTATCTGGCACCAGTGCCGCTTCCCGTCTGTCCTCGTGGCTGGATGATTGGAACCCCTATAACCCTGAGAAACTGAAGCGCTCCGATCTGATTCCGGTTGAGTTGGAGGAATCGGTCACCCGTCGCAACACCTTCCGTTTCGTCTTTGTTGCGCTGGCCGCTTTCATGGTCTGGGCAGCCGTCGCACCGCTGGACAACGGGGTTCACATGCAGGGAACCGTGATTGTCCAGGGACATCGCAAGGCCGTGCAGCATCCGAGTGGTGGTGTCGTGACCGACCTGAAAGTACATGAGGGCCAACGGGTGACGGAGGGTCAGGTGCTGTTGAAGCTCAACCCGCTGGGTACCGCAGCCAGCCTCGACCAGACCGAACTTGAGTACATCAATCTGATGGTGATCGAATCGCGTCTGCTGTCCGAGCGCACGGCACGCCCGACCATTGAATGGATACCGGAGCTGTCGGCATGGCCGGCATCAGACACGCGCCTGCAGCAGGCGCGGCAACTGCAGATGCAATTGTTCAAAACCCGGCGTGAAGATTTCAATACGCAGCAGTCCATCCTCAATGAGCAGATTGCATCCGGCGAGAAGCAGTTGCGTGACCTCAATGAAGTGCTGGCCATCAAGCGCGAGCAGTTGGCAACGCTCAGTGTGGATGCCAAAAACAACCGCGAGTTGGCCCGTGAAGGGTATGTGTCCGCATCGCGCGCCAACGAAGTGGAACGTTCACGTTCCGAATTACTGGCCTCCATCACCAATCTGGGCACCGAGATCAGCCGCACGCAGTCGGGCCTGGCGGCCAACCGTCTGCAGTTGCTGCAGCAGCGCGTTACCCTGACCAAAGAAATCGAAACCCAGTTGTCCGATACGCAAAAGAACCGCAAGGCGATGAAGTCGCGGGTGGAGTCGCTCACGTTTGATCGCGACCTGACCGAGGTCAAGGCTCCCATCAGCGGTACGGTGGTTGGCTTGAAGGTATTCACCGAAGGTGGGGTGGTCCGGGGTGGAGATATCCTGATGGAAGTTCTGCCCACCGAGGGTGAGCTTATCGTGGATGCGCGGGTGGCACCGCAGTACATCGACAAGGTGCGAACCGGCCTGACGGCCTTCACACGGTTTACCGCTTTCAACGTCAACACCACACCGGTGGTTGAGGGTGAAGTCATTCTGGTTGCAGCAGACAAGACGTCAGACGGCAAAGACGAGTTTTATCTGGCCAACATCAAGATGAAACCCGAATCGATGGCGATGGTCAGCCACCTGCAGATACAGCCGGGCATGCCGGTGGAGGTGGTGGTTAAAACCGGCGAGCGTACCTTTCTGAGTTATCTGCTCAAGCCGCTGACCGACCGCACTGCGCAGGCTTTCAAGGATCCGCTGTGACCCGGATACACCTGACATGCATGACTCTCGGTAGTATCAGATCGCTGTCTGCCGCGGTGGTCGCAGGCTTTGTATTGGCTTGTGCGTGGCCCATGGGTATATCGATGGCGGCAGATCAGGAGCCCGCAGTCCGCAGAGTCTATGAACTGTCGCCAACAGATCGTGCGGCCATGGTGAAGGCTCAGGGCGTATTGTTGAAAGCATATGCCAATGCCCGTGCATTTGATGCTGCCTATCAGGCTGCGCTGGCTGATTTTGAATCGGCACGTCTGCAGGCTACAGCTGCTTATTTTGCGTATGTGCCCAGTTTGCGTTACAGCGAGAGTGTCCTGGAATTTGAACGCCAGAGCCGCAAGACAACCGCGCTGAGCATTCCGCTTTTCAGCATCGACAAAATCGGCACGTTCCGATCAGCCGATTCCAAAGCGGCACAGGCGCAAGCCACCTTGCGCATCCGTGAATATGAATTGCTCGCGCGCGTGGTAACCGCTGCTGCAGATTTTTCTCAAGCGTGCGAGAGCCTGCGTACCAATGAAGCGCGCATTGCCACGCTGACCGGTGAGGCCGACAAGGCTCAGCGCGAATATGAATTGGGGCAGGGCACCATCACAGACCAGCGTGACACGCAGGTTCGTCTGGATCAGGCGCGCGCCACGCAGCAGTCGCTGCTGGCACGCAAACAGACAGCAGCGCGCGCGTACCGCACCATCACGGGCGAAGTTCCCAAAGAAGCAGACTTCGTTCTGATGCGCAGATTCAAGCGTCTTGCAATGCAGGACCTCGATGCAGTGTCCCAGGCTGCCATGTCATCGAATGCCGAGTTGATGAACGCCTACAGTGCCCTGCGCATTGCAGAGCTTGATCACTTCCGCGCCAAGGGTGCACTGGCTCCTGAAGTGAACTACCAGATCAGCAAATCACAAACGGCAATCGGCACCAACGATACGCAGGGCATTGTCATCAACTTCCCATTGCAGGCCGGTGGCGTTCTCAACGTATTCAGCAGTGCCTATGCAATCGACAAAGCCAAGGCGGCTGTCCGTCAGACCGAAATGCAGGTGGCGCAAAACGTTGAGCGTTTTCATACCTTGGTCAGCGCGGGCTTGAATGAGAGCAATATCCGCCTGCAGGCCATCGAATCTGCCGCATTGAGTGTGGTGGCCAATGAGAAGAGTTTCCGGGGAGGGGTGCGTACCCGTCTGGATGTTCTCAATGCCGTACAGACGCAGTTTCAGGTCAATGAAGACTATGTGACCACGCTGTTGGCCCTTGCGCAGAACGTCATGAACCTGGGTGTTCAGGCTGCCCAGCCGCCAGAAGAAATCGTGCTGGACCTGCAACGTCTTCTGTTTCAGTGAGGCGGCCCATGCCCAGCCCCCACGCCAGCACCGTCACAGCAAAGCCTACCCTTCAGCAGGTGATGGAGCTGGCGCAAAACCTGCGCAAGCAGGCGCGCTGGCAAGAGGCTGCTGCGCTCTACGAACGGCTGACGGCTGCACTGGCATGTTCGGCTGACAACACACTACGCGCAGCAGTGCATCACAACCATGCCGTGTGCCTGTTTGCCTTGCGGCAGTACCCGGCTGCCGCTGCACAGGCCATCACGGCATACGAATTGAACGACAGCCTGTGGCAAAGCGGTGTGATTGAGATCAATGCGCTCAAGCAGCAGGGCTTGAATGAGCTTTATGTGGCGCGAGCTGTCGCCCTGTATGAGCGCCACGCCCTGCATGCCGAAGTGGCACTGGCCGCTGCAAACGCAACCATGAATTATCTCGGTGATGCTGCTGGCGCAAGACGCATGCTCGCGCCGTTTACGCAGCACCCGACGCAGGGGCGCGAGGTTCGCATGTTGATGCTGATGTCGCGGCTGTATGACCGCGATGAAGGCGATACACCCCAGCAGATCACGCTTGATATTTTTGCGTTGGCCAAGGCAGATCTGACCTTGTCGCAAGCAGAGATTGATGAGGCGTCCGATATCGACATGACGCAGTTTGACCTGCCGCAAAAAGCAGGGCGCCGCGTGGGTGTACTGTGCCCCATGCTGTCGGCATCGCCCGTCCATGCATTTTGTTTTGAGACGTTTCGTCGCCTGCATCAAGAGGGCATTGAACTGGTGTTCATTCGCCGTGGCAAGACTGACGACTGGGCTACAGAGCAGTTCCGTTCCATCGCATCAGCGTGGGTGGAGGCTGCCGATATGGGGCCGGCTGCGCTGCATGTATTGCTCACCCGGCTGGAGCTTGATGAGCTGTATGAAATGGGTGGCTGGATGGACACCGCGGGGCTGCGGGCCGTGTCGGTCAAGCCCTGCCCCCGAATGGTGAAATGGGTGGGCGGGCAAAGCTGCACAACCGGTTTGCCGGGTTTTGATGCATTCATTTCCGACCCGGTGCAGTCCCCGCTGGAGACTGCGCATCTTTACTCCGAGCCCTTGTTGCTGCAACCTGCATCCTATGTGTCCTATCAGCCGCCGCCTTATCTGGCGCATCTGAAAGGCGCTGCCCGCAAGGGAACAGGGCGATGGGGTGTCATCTCCAACCCCCTGAAGCTGTCGCGGGCGTTTCTGGCATGGTTGAATACACTGGGGCAGCAAGCTGATGCGCAGTTGCAGCCGCACGGCAAAGCGCAGCCAGCGTATGTTGACCAGTTGGTGCTGGCTGACCAGCGCTATGCCAATCCGCTGGTGCGCCAGCGGGTGGAGTCTGTATTGCGCCCCGCGTGGGGCGAGCGATTGCAGTTTGAAGTACCCAAGGGGCATGTGGCGTTTATCGAAACGCTGACCAGTCTCGACGGTTTGATTGACACCTTCCCCTACAGCTGCGGGCTGACCATGGCTGAGGCTTTGTATGTGGGGCTGGATGTGTACTTTCCGCCGGTAGAGCGGACCTTGTTTTGTGAGCGGCATGGTTGGGCGCATGTGATCAACCACCATGCACAGGCAAATGACTGACAGGAATGAATGATGGCTGAGAAAAAATCCACTACCAAAAAACCTGCGACCAGCGATAAGAAAGTGGCAGCGAAGGCGCCTGCGGTAAAAGTGGCTGTGAGCAAGCCAGTCACTGCAAAAGACACTTCAGCGAAGCCGATCGCAGTCAAAGCAACGGCAGTCAAAACAGCTGCCGCAAAAAAGACGACGGTCAGCGCGTCTGCATCAGTCAAAGCGGCGCCTGCAAAATCAGCTGCAAAAAAAGCGGCTGCAAAAACGTCCGAGAAGTCGTCCGACAGTTCATCCGCGATTGGATTGTTCCAGTACTTTCTGCCCAAGCAGCCTGCGACTTTGAAGGATGCTGGCATGGTGGCCATCAAGGCGCCCGATGCAGTAACGCCGCTGACGCATCCGAGTTTCATACGCGAGTTGCTGGCCCATCCGCAGACGCATGGCATGCGCGTGTGGGGTATGTTGCCCGCAGACTATCCAAACCGTCTGGTCATGACAGGCGAGCAGATTCGCACGACCATTGAGTCACAGCCGGGCTTTGATGTGTACACATTCAATCCGCACCCCGAAGTTGAGCTTCTCTATGAAAATCTGTGGGTGCAGGGTGAGGTGTCGCATCCGGAGATGCTGGCGCTGTGTGCCGAGGTGTTCAAGCACGTGGGATTGAAGACCGACCTGCTGACCCGCATGATGCCGGCAGATCAATTCGTTACCGGGCAGGCTGTTGTGGGAACTGCGGCTTTCTGGCAGGGCTGGCTGTCGTATTTGACCGTGTTCCTCAAAAAGACCGACGCTCTGCCCGATCCAATCAAGGCACGCCTGTATCGCGGCAATGCAGACCCCAAGGGGCGGCATGCCAATTCGACATACCTCATGTTTGTGATTGAACGGCTGATGGCGGAGTACCTGGCTGCATCCGAGACGCGGTTGAAAATCCATCGCGTTCGAAGCCAGACGCAGGAGAGCAAGCTGAACAGCTATCTAAAAGATATTGCAGTGCTGAGGCAGATGGCACTCAACGAGAAAAAGCCAGGGGCCATGCGCAAGATCTGGGCCGGGTATCGGCAATTGTATTTGCTGGCTACGCAGGGTAAGGATTGGGTGGAGCAAAATGCCCACGCGTTTCCTCGCCCATCCGGCGCAGTCTGAGCAGTGCGTCAATAATGGGTCGATACAGTGGGATCGGCCTTGAGTCGGTAGACAACGTCAACAGTCAGAGAAGATGAATACTTCAACAGACAAGCCGAAAAAAACACGGACACGGCAGTCAGGTTCCGCTTCCGGGGCGGCCCGTATTGCTAAAGTGCTTGGGGACAATGTGTCCCCTCCTGCAGCACGCTCCAGCAAACGCGCAGATGTGTCCGCAGGTGTGTCGAAAGCCGACGCGACAGCGGTCACGACAATGGCGTCCCGATGGGTGCTGCGGGTTGGACAACATCTCGTGTTGCTGTTTTCGGAGAGCAGTCTGGTCGATGCGTTCACTGTGCCGCGCGTTTTTGTGGTGCGTCAATTCAGGCGGGTTTACTTGGGGGCTGGACCATTGAATGGCGCGTTCGGTCGTTCAAATGGTTACTGTGCATTGCTGGTTGCATCCGTTCCTGTCACTGTAAGTGGAGTGCATATCGAGTTTGGTTCAACGGGAGATGATGCAAACGGATTGCCTGTTGATGACGTCATGGATGTTGATACATTTTTCGAATCACTTGCCACGTCGCACGTCGCCCTTTACAAGGCTGCTCTGGCTGACATGATGGCCCATCTGAAAACACCGCAAGCGGACTTGCAACTTCTGCTGAGCCGGATTCCTGGGATGAACGTTCAGGCAGCAAGTGTTTCATCGATGGAGACAATCCACGCAGTGCCTATGGCTGTCGAAACGGCCGAATACATCCAGCCGCCCCGTACCGCAGCGCAGCGCAGTTCATCCGCCTTGCTGCAGATGCTACCCCCGTGTCCTGATTCGGTGAGGTTCCATCTTTCACCCATCAAGGACGATACGCTTGAGGGATGGCTGTGGAATGCCGCTGCCCCCGAAAAACGATATGAGGTTCAAGTGTGGTCTGGGGGTATGCTGGTGGCCTATGGAAAGGCGACTGAGGCGGCTGTTGGGGCGCAGGCTGCTGCAGTGCCGGTCACCGATGTGGGTTTCAGACTCTCAATGCCTTTGTTTTTACGGGATGGAATGACGCATACGCTGGAGTTCAGGGTTGCGCAAAAGTCCACCCATGAAACAGGTTTTGTTTTGCCGGAAACGCGCGTCTATCAAAGTGATCGCCTGGCCGACTCCAGACCCGAACTTCTGATGCTCATGGACCCGCAGGAGGATACGGAGCTTGTGACCCAACTGCTCGAAGAGACCGGGGATTCGGCATCGCGTTATCTGTTCAGTCATGTTGCCCCCAAGTTGTCTCTTCATCTGCGCAATCTGGAGTTTCCGCAATCAAAAGCCTTGCTCGACTTTGCATCCAAGTCAGGCAGTCCGCATGTTTATTTTGTGTTCAAGACCGGTGAGTTGCTTCTGTTGAGAGCGCAATGGAAGAAGGCGGTAGAGGTGTTTTCTGCTGTCCTCAAGCAGGCACCGGGAGCAGCTCATGCGTGTGTGGCGTTGGCCCATGCGCTTCATCGTCAGGGTTTGCACGACAAGGCAACTGAGGCCTTGAAGCTGTCTCTCAAACTCAAGCCCGAGCATCGTGGTGCGAGGCTGCTGTTGACTAAGTTGGAATGTCGAAAGGCGCTTGACAAAGCGACTGCCAAGGTCAACTGGGATCGTCTGTCTGACATGCTCAAAAGCATGTGGCTACGTTGCATTGGCGACAGTGAGTTTGAGGACCTGCTGCTCGAGGTCATTGATCGCCAGTCCGGTGCTGTTGAGCAGGTGACAACATCGTCAGCCAGCGGCGATGAGTATCTGGCATTGAGAAAATCCAGGCGCCTGCTCCAATTGGCTATGACACTGGATGGCGTGAAGCCAATTCAATCCCGGTCAGCGTCCTGAATAGGGGTGAAGTCCGGTGGGGCAAAGTGCGTATGACCGAATCTGATCTTACGCAGAATTTCTTTATTGCATCAAAAAAATTCACAGGGTGACGTTACCATGTCGAACATAGCGCTTGTACCCGTTTGGTATTTTGAAGAAGAGCCCACCTTGCCTGTATTGGCTCAATTTGCACAGCGAAAATACAACCTCAAAACGGCTTGGGCTGGCTTGAAAACGTTGCCGCGCTATCAGGTACATGTTGTGTATCCCGCTCCCTGGAATATTGCGCCCGAGCAGCATGGTGCCTGGATGGACTACTACCTCGAGTGTATCAGCCTTCAGCAAGAGTACCCCGCGCGAGTTGTGTTGTGGCCGCTCGACGTATGGCTTGCTGAGCAGGGTGTGTCCAGTGCGACACTTGCAGATGCACAAAGCTTGAATGCCTTTATGTTGCATGGCGAGCGTCCTGACCTGTTTGAATTGCTGCAGGCTTTGGAATCGGCTGCATGTTTGCAAGCCAAGGGGCAAAAAGCGGCTCGTCAGCCCGCTTTGCCACCGCAGGCAAGACAGTTAAGTGAGTCGCAATTCAGGGAGCTGTCGGTTGTGTTGGGAAAAGCGGCTGCTGCAGATAGCCTACAAAACGAAAACGAAGCGTTGAATGCAGACCTCGCAGCGCTGCGGAGTCAAATTGATGGCCTTCGCGCCGAGTTGGAACAGGCGTGCAAAATTGATGAAGCACAGTTGCGTGAAGCCGAAGACAAGGCACAGCTGCTGCAGCAGCAGTTGAACGATATGGCTGAAAAGCTGCAAGGGACAGAGGTCAAAGTCAAGACTTCGGAAGTCAGGAGCAAAGAGCTGGAAGGCAAGCTGAAAGCGCTGGAGGGAAAAAACAAGGAGCTCGAAGGCAGGGCAAAGCATGCGGAAGGCAAACTTGAGCCGCTTGAGAAAAAGAGCGCCGGGCTGCTTGAAGAGAACAGATTGGTTCTTGAGCAACTGCTCACGGTACAGGGACAACTTGAGCGTTACTACCTTGAAAACAGCGCTTTGAAAACCGAAGCGCTGGAGTCCGCCAGTCTCATGAAACAGGCCTCTCTTCGCATATTGCAGTCAGTCCGCACTGACGATACGAGGATTGCATGAAAGCCCTGCTGGATCTGCTGCACACACGCGCTGCCGATTTTGAGAATTTTCCTGACGCCTTGGTTCTGCTCAATGGCGGTCCCCTTGCTGCCATTGAGGGTCATGCGGTGCTGGGACGGTTCAAAAAGGTTGTGAGCCTTGAGGCTAATCCCGAGGTTGCTGCAAGCAATCAGGCCTTTGCGCTTGCTGACGGTTACACCTGCCTTCACGGGGCATTGGTCGACAAGCCGGGGATGGTCTCCTATTTCAGGTTCAACTTTCCGAAATTTGACGGATTCTCTTCACTGGACCATTTGCGATCTCGCTGGCCAGACCAGTGCGGAGATCACGTCCACCTGACGCAAGAGTATTGCGCCGAGGGCAGATCGCTGCAATCGCTGTTTGACGAATGTCTGCCTGAGGCTCAACGAGTTGCCGTGCTGTATAACGCGTCGTTTGATACCAGTATCGCGACATCCCTTCTGCGGCAGGCGGCTCAGTTGCCTGTGCAACTGTGTTCGATCCTGTTCAGCAAAGGCGTCCAATTCTCCGTAGACTCACAGACCGATTGGTCGGTGTCCGGGGAGGCATATGGCATCAGTCGGGATATCAGATTTTTGGCGGTGGCGCGGCGCGATGTATGTCCACCTGAACCACCCCGAAAAACAGTTCTTGAGGAAGAGCTGGAGCGGGAGCTGATTGATCTCAAGCGTGACGGCAAGCAACAGATTGATGCGCTGGAGGAGAAATACAAAGCGGAGCGTGCGGCTCTCCAGTGTAAATTGGACTCGGTCCATGCCGAGCGGGATCATGCACAGCAGCAGGCGCGTGAAATGCGGGTGCGCCTGGAAGAAATGATGGCAGAAAGCGCGCGCCAAATGACCGCTGTGCAGACGAAGTTTGCAGCCGAGAAAGAGCAGTGGGTAGAGGATTCAACGCGGGCGACAGCAGAGCTTCAGGCAAAGTTTGCAGCCGAGAAAGAGCAGTGGGTGGCGGAGTCCCAAAAGACGGCTTGCGACTTGGAGGTCGCGCTGAAAAAGG
>SXZD01000209.1 GCA_005788065.1 Burkholderiales bacterium | reverse complement strand
CAGGGTGCCACGGTTATCCGCGAGAGAAATTTGATTAGGAGTGTCCAGTTTGCGCTGGAATCAGTGTCCAGTTTGCCCCGGAATCAGTGTCCAGTTTGCGCTGGAATCAGTGTCCACTTTGCGCCGGAATCAGTGTCCACTGTGCGCCGGAATCAGTGTCCACTTTGCGCCGGAATCGCTGTCCAGTTTGGGCTGGAATACGCATGCTGGGCGACTATGTGGCTGCACTGGGTGTGGAATTGCGACTTCCCTGCCAGGCGGGTTTGAACCCACCCCTGTGGGAAGCGGGGCATGTTGCGTGGTTTCAGTCGTGGTGGGTGGGGCGCAACCGGCAGCGGATTGTAGGTGTTCATGCAGACCCGGATCATGAGCGTATGGCGCCTTTGCTGCCCCATGAGGATGCGTGGTTCAACTCCAGTGAGATGGCGCATGCAGACCGTTGGGCGTTGAAGCTGCCTGATGTGGCACAACTGAAAGCGTATCTGCAGCAGACACTGGAGCAGACGCTGCAGTGTCTCAGAGAGGATGAGATCGCCCGCGGATCAGACACCGCAAACCTCACGCCGAGTGTTTCCGCAACGATTGCGCTGGAGGGTGGCCTTGCTACTGCCCATGCAGATTTTCTGTATTTCTATCGCCTTGTTTTGTTTCACGAACAGATGCATAACGAAGCGTGGGTTTACATGGCGCAGGCGTGTGACGTTCCGCTGGGTGTGGCCGCAAGTGGTGGGTGGTATGACTGTGCGCTGCCCACGCACGCTGATGGCGGATTGCTGGCAAAGTCTGAACAATTGCGATGGTCAGACGGCACATGGACACTGGGTTCTGATGCCGGCATCGGTTTTGCATTCGACAATGAGTTGAACGCGCATGAGGTGCTGATTGCGGCCGGTGAAATGGATGCGCATGCAGTGACATGGCATCAGTATCTCGCGTTTGTACACGCTACCGGCCATGCATTGCCATCGGTGGTGTCGCAGCGAGGCGGGCGGTGGTACCGTCGAATCAATGCGCAGTGGACGCCGCTGAACCTGCGCGATTCCGCTTGCCATCTGTCGTGGTATGACGCGCAGGCGTATTGCGAGTGGGCGGGTCGTCGGCTGCCTACAGAGGCTGAGTGGGAAATGGCCGCGATGACGCTAGCCGGTTTTAACTGGAGTGGAACTTGGGAATGGACGGCAAGCGACTTCCTGCCGTTTGAAGGGTTTACTGCACACCCGTATCGCGATTATTCCGAGCCGTGGTTTGGTACACGCAAGGTATTGAAGGGTGGCAGCGCTGCGACGGCAGCAGAAATGGTGCATCCGAAGTATCGAAATTACTTCACGCCGGAACGGTGCGACATTCAGGCGGGGTTTCGTACCTGTGCTGCAACGATGATAGTTAAAACTGCCTGATCATGTTTTCGGCGTCTGTCCAAGGTAAGCGCCGCTTGGCTACTTTCATTTTTTCAAGGGCGCAGCGGCATTCATCTTTGCTGACAAGTTCGTATTGTAAGAAATGTTGCATCAGCCCGATACTTCCCATGACTTGAACTTTCTCGCGTTGGGCAACGATGCGCAAAGCTGCATCACCTGTCAATAGCGTTGCTTGTTCTTGCTTGGCCAAGGCCAGCGCGATGTAGTCGTTATGAGAGGGGCGTGCGCCCTGTTTTGAACTCAGTTTGTTGTTGTGCCGGGCGGTCAGATCGAAAGCGTAGGCGATGAATTCGCCGGTAAGTTCCATGATGTGAAGTCCGAGTGCCTCAAGATTTGGGCTGGCCGGCTGGATCTCTTCATGGTAAAGAATATCGGGTATCCCGATGTCCATGGGCAGCTTGAACAAGACTGGCAAAAGTTCTGCAGATTCCATGTCGATCAGGATGTTGGCATCACTGATGAGCAGGGTCATCCGCCCACTCCATCAGACGTTGTTTGTGAAACTTCAAAAGCGGGACACCCAGGAGTTCGGCAGCTTTGGCATCTGATATCAATTGTTCTGCCAACGCCCGATAAACCAATTGTTCAAACAGTTGCGGCACTTCGGTTTGTACAGCCTTGCCAGGTTCAGCTTCCTTCCATCCGCGGGCTTTGTATTCCTTGATCATGCGGACATAGGTCGCCTCTGTAATGATTTCACAATGCCGGGCGCGCATCAGCCAACCCAGCATGGACAGGCCAAACTCGTGTTTAAGGCAATACAACTCGCGCCATTCAAGCGCATGTCGAGTTCGGCCCAGCATTTGAAATACCACTGGCTTTGGTACGAGAAAGGCAGCAGCGAAACGGTCGCAGGATTTTTCGTGATCGATCGCAGTTGCCAGTTTTCCTTCCAGTATGAGGTGACCCAGTTCATGGGCCAACGTAGACCGCTGTCTGTCGCCAGGCCACCGCGACGAAACAGCCAGTATGGGATACGGATGGCTACCGTCGCGGACTGCCAAAGCGCTAAGCCCCGAGAAACCGGCGTGATCTATGTTTACGCGAACCACTATCAGGCCTCTGGATTCAAGGGTGTCTGTAAGATCCCTGATCGGGGCTGTTCCCAGATTCCATTTCTTGCGCAACGTCAGTGCCAGCGCTTCCGTCTCGTCGTAATGTGTGATGGGTTGAATGGGTCCCGACGGCCGCTTGAATGCGGGCAGGGGTGGAGTCGGAAAAGCCGAGATGAGTTCCATATGCTTTTCGACTTGGTCGCGAACCCTCATGACTGCAGCATCTTGCAAGGTTTTGCTGAAGCCGGCGTGCTTGCGGAATTCGATGTTTCGCAATTGAACCGATTCAGCCCTGAAGAAATACTCAGTGCGGACATTGCAAGCACGCGCAATGCCCAACAGGTGCGCTGAAGAAGGAACAAGCGTACCTTTTTCAAAGCGTTGTACGGCTGCATGGGAAAGCCCTAAGGCTGCGCCCATTTCCTCGAGCGTGAGGCCGGCCGCCACTCGGGCCGAACGAATACGTTCTTTGAACATGATTCATGCACTCAGTTGTCGAACAGGTTTAAATTATAGTATTTTTTCTTCTCTTTTTAAACAAAAAGGCGCGTGTACTTGCTTGTGCTCACAGCCCGTTTCCTGTGAGTGCTTCTGCCGTGGCAATCCGTGCTGAGTCTCAAATGCTTGCCAGAAACACCGCAAACCGTCCGTCTGCATCGGTGTAATGGTGCGCGCCCGCAAACCCGGCTGCCCGCAGCAGGGTGGTAAACCGTTCCACCGTCCATTTGTAGGAGTTTTCTGTATGAATGCTCTCGCCATGCAAGAAGCGCCGTCGCACCCTCTTGCCCTCGTCTGATTGCCATGACACGGTTACGGTATTGAGCGCCTCCAGATGCATTTCGATGCGGTCTGCCTGCGTGTTGTAAAACGCGACATGTTTCCAGTCGGTGATGTTGAAATCACTGCCCAGACGGGTGTTCAGGTGCAGCAGCATGTTGCGGTTGAAGGCTGCGGTCACCCCAAGGGAGTCGTCATAAGCGGCCTCCAGTGCGGCTACATCTTTGACCAGATCTACGCCGATCAGCAGTTGGCTGTCTGGGTGGTTTGAACAAATCGCGCGGATGCGCTGCAAAAAGCGCAGTGCCTGTTCGGGCGTGAAGTTGCCGATACTGGAGCCCGGATAAAACACCAGACAGGGTGCCTGCCTGTTCATCTGCAGTTCCTCGGGCAGGTCCATCTTTTCAGAAAAGTCCATGCCCACCCCCGACATGCGCAGATGCGGAAACTGCCTCTGCAGGCATCCCAGCGACCCTTTCAGAAAATCCACCGAAATGTCCACCGCTACATAGTGCGCAGGTTGCAGGGCACCGAACAGTCGGGCTGCTTTTTCGCAGTTACCGGCCCCGAGGTCTATCAGGGTTGCGGCTGCAGGGATGTGGCGGGCCATGTCGCCCAGATGCGCCTGCATGATGGCCGCTTCGGTGCGGGTGGGGTAGTACTCGGGCAGGCAGGTGATGGCTTCAAAGAGTTTGGAGCCCAACGCGTCGTAGAGATATTTGGGTGAGATACGGGCAGCAGGCTCCAGCAATCCGGTGCTCAATTCGGTGCGAACGTCTCTGTCATCGGTGATGCGGGTTTGAATGAAACTCGGGTTGCTGGTCATTGTGTGGATTTTTCGGCAATTGGGTTTGTGATGATTGCGGTTGTAATGCTTCCAGTTGTGATTGTACGCAGTGCGGAAGAATTCTGAATCCGTTTTCAGGGGTATGAAAGTATGACTTCGATGATGCAGGAATCCCAGCAACGCTCACAGAAAGCAGTCACCATGAAGCGTATCTCCTTCAGCCAAAGCCCCTGTTCAAGTCAAGAATCTGCTGTGTTGACACGCCGTGTGAGACTGTCTGTCGGTATTGTGCTGACTGCGGCTGCCGCGCTTGCGAACGCGCAAACCTCGTCCAACTGGGTTCAGAATCTGACAGCGCCCCTGGCTTCAGCGGTTTCTGCAGGGACCGCCGTGGTGCCTGACCGTTATATCGTGGTGCTCAAAAGCCATCTGACATTGGATCGACTGCAGGACCTGCCCATCAGCATGGCCGACATCGACCAGACATTTGCAGCCGTGTTCCCCGGTTTCAGCATCCGCCTGCCCGCACACATGGCGGAGTTGCTGGCTCAACATCCTTTGGTTGCCCGGGTTGAGGCTGACCAGATCATGCAGTTGCAGGGCACACAGACCAACCCGCCCTGGGGTTTGGACCGGATTGACCGCGCAGCGGCCGTGTATGACGCCCGTTACAACTACCGCAGTGCCGGCGCCGGAACGCACGTGTACGTGCTCGATTCGGGCTTGCGTCGCACGCATTCGGATTTTACCGGCCGGGTGGGGAATGGTTTTGATGCGGTGGGCAATGGCGGCCTTGGTGGTGGCAGCCTGATCGGCATTGGCCGTGGCAGCGGCGGAAGCCGCCGTGGCCTGTTCGGCCTCGGTGGTACGCAAAACGACACGACCCAACCGGCCCCCAACGATCCGATGGATGCATCCACAACCCCGGATGACTGCAACGGCCACGGCACGCACGTCGCTGGTACGGTAGCCGGTACTGTCTATGGTGTTGCCAAACAGGCAATCGTGCATGCCGTGCGCGTCGTCAACTGCCAAGGCGTGGGTACCAGCTCCAGTGCGATTGCCGGGCTGGAATGGGTGATCAAGAACCATGTGCGCCCAGCTGTGGTGAACATGAGCCTCGGTGGTGGATCTTCAGATGCGATGGACCAGGCGGTACGCAGTGCCACGCAAGCCGGCATCACGGTGGTGACGGCAGCTGGCAACGACAACACGGACGGCTGCGCTTCATCACCGGGCCGCGAACCCATGGCCATCAATGTGGGGGCGACCGAGCGCAATGATGCGCGAGCCAGTTATTCGAATTTTGGTTCTTGCGTCGACATGTTCGCACCGGGATCGGGCGTGCTGTCGGCGGGTATCCGCAGCGATAGTGATCAGACCACCAAGTCCGGCACGTCCATGGCCAGCCCGCATGTGGCCGGTGCGGTGGCCAAGCTGTTGTCCGAAGGCGTGGCACCTGCCGACATTCCGCGTGTGCTGCTGGGCCGCTCCACCAGCAATGTGGTGTCGGATGTGAAGGGCACAGCCAACCGGATGCTGTTTAGCGATTGAGTGCAGAACTTGCCTGGCGGATTGAGTCCAGAAGTTTTTTGGCTTCAACTCCGCCATGGCTTTGCGCAAACTCAAAAAGCGTCTGATTGTTGTAGGCGCCAATTGCCGCCCCTGAACTCCAGGGGTCGATGAGCTCTTTGCTGATCAAACCCTTCAGATAAACAATGTTTTCGTCTTTCAGCAGATCGATGAAAAGCTTTCGGGTCTGTTTGAACGCCTTGTCGTTTTCATAGGATGTACTTGAGTCCAGACTGTTGGCGCGACGCAATGGGCCATACCGAGCAGCGGGCTTACTCTGCTTCTCGACGTTTGTCGGGTCGTCACCATAGGCAAAGGCAGAAGGCTTGCGCAAGAAACCGCTGCTGACGGCTTCCTGTAATGACAGGTTCCCGCCGGTATCAGGATCAATACCGCTGGAGTAAACAAGAAGTCTGTCGTACAGGCAGCGCTGCTGGTCGATCGGCAGGGCATCCCAGCAGTCGGTGAGTTCACGCAACATTGCATTCCAGGCGGTCGCCATTCTTGCTTTTTCCAGAACAAGCTGAGAGCTTGAGGAAGTCTGGGCCGATTGCGCCACCTTCTCCAAGTTGGTCTCTACGACTTGCTTGAACCCATCCAGCACCGCGGAACAGATATCGGGATCATGAGATGAAAAGAAGTCCTGCAACCACTTCGCGCCATCCTTGATCTTGTGGATATTCAACTCAAGCGGCAGTAAGCCGCTGTTATTCATAAGCAACTTCAAACCGGTGAGTGATACCCAATCGACTTCCCAGTTGGAGCTTGGTATGCGGCTTAACTCGTCACGCAGACGCGCCCGCAAGGATTGTTTGATCAGATTTTGCCGCTCGGTCCCGTTGGGGTCGGTCTTTCCCGTTAGCCGGTGCATGAGACTGTCGAAGTCCGAGGGTTCCATGTCCACGGTTGTCACGAATCTCCAGATTGCCTGCGCCGGATCTTCGCTGACCGATGCAGCTTTTGCAACAGCATCCAGAATTGCAGCCGTTCCACGCTTTTTGTGGTGAGCGTGTTCGCGGTACAGGAGATCTTTAAGGTCGTTCGTTCTTAGTTCTTTCAAGATGTAATGACCTAATCGTGCAGGGTCCATCACAGCGGACACCAGCGCCTTGTAGTCCTCCTCGTTCAGTCGAGAAAGCCGTATGATGCGCAGAATCGTGGCTTCGGGATTCGGTTGGGACGATATGCCGTGGACTAAAGCGTCAATCATCAACGCTTTGGTCTCGGAGTCCATAAGCGTTCGAAGACTTTGCAGTAGCGCTGAATCGTCCAGGCTCAAAAGGTGGTGTCCAATACGCTTCCAGTCCATTGAGGAGGCGGAACCTTCAAGCGTTCTGGCTGTGATCGTCTGGAGAATCAAAGCGCTGTCAGCAAGCTTCAGACTGGAAGATCCCAACACCTGGACAAGCGATAGGGCTGGATTGGCGCTGGCAAGCACGCCGTGGGCCAGTGCATCAAGCAACACGTCTTTCTCTATCCTGATCGGAAACCCATCGACCGTTTCCAGGTTCAGAGAGTCATCCCCGCGCATCCTGCGTGCAGACAGATCATCAAGCCACGAGAGTATTTCAAGCCCCAGAATGCTTCTGTCCATCACTTTGGATATGATCAAGCCGCGGTCCTTGGCTGTCAGATATCTGCACCCCATGACACGTTGCACACTGTGATCACGTGCAGTCTGATCTTGAGTATGCTCAATCCCTTTGATCAATGCATCCAAAACGATCGCTTTTGTCTCGGCATTTCCCCCAAGTATTCGCAACGCATTGTGCAAGCTGTAATCGTGAAGCGAGAGTAGACATACACCGAATTCTGACCGGTCGAGCGGTTCGGGTGCGCTATCGGGCGCACGTCCCTCTTGCCAAAGACGACCTTTGGGGTCGAAAAACACATAGCCGTCGTTGACGTCAAACCTGATATCGCCTGCCGGAGTTGCGACACCGCTGAGACAATCTGCGGTTCGAGCGTTACGGACAAGTTGTTCAGACAAAGCGCCAAGATCATTTTGAAGGCGAAAATTTTCACCGTCGAGTTCGATGATCTGACTCTGTAGCACTTCGCCAAAAGCCGGGGTCAGTTCAGACGTTTGCGCATCTTTCAGTTTCTGGTTGAAGAGCACCCATGAGTCCTCAAGACGTAAGTCACGAGTCCATTGCTCGCCCCCCAGACACCTGACAAGTCTGTCCATGTAGTCTGTTGCAAGTACCCTCGCGATTGCAGACTCTGTCAGCGTTTCATCCAGCACCGCAATCAGCTCATTCTGATTCTGTTGTACAAACTCCGAGAGTACGTAGTTGTCTACGACCTCTTTATCCAACCCATACCTGTGCCCCAGTTCTTTGTAAACACCATTGATGAAATGTTGTTGATTGCCCAACATCAATGCACGCTGATCGGGGTCGCGCGAATCCCAGCAACCGTTCCAGAATTGCGTTGCAGCGGTGTTGACAAGCCGTTGCTTGGCAGACTGTGCACTGTTCTGGATGGTCGACTCTGTGCGGATCGTCATGAGGAAATCCGTCAGTCTGCTCTTCACGCCTTCGGCGCAGGCGCTCCATTCTTCTGACACATCAGAAAGAAGGCGTGTTAACCGATCCTGTTTGAGATTTTTTTTCGCAGGGTTCGTTTCTTGCCTGAGCTCATGTATCTTCTCGCCGATTTCTTTGAATGCGGCCACCGTCAACTTTAGAACTTCCAATTCCTGTTCTGCATTATTGATCAGGCATTGATGACCGGTTTCGCCGGTTGCGGGGGGCAGGCTGTGTGCCGAGACTCCGGTGCGTTGCAGAATGTTTCTCGGCCCCTGCAGGAGTCCTGGTTGTGAGGTCACGCCTTCAGCCTCTTGAGTGAGGTGTTGGACAGCCTTTAAAAATGCTTGTCCGTGTGCGCTGATCTCAAAGCTGGCGATTGGATTATGGGTCGAATCGAATGCATTCCAGTCGATATCCGGAAATTCAATCTTGGGGTGTTCTCTCAAACCGGGGGTCGCATGCCCGGTGGCAGTGGTTTGGCTGGTTGAAGCAGTCCTTGTGCTCAAGGCTGCATCATGGAAGTTCACGGGCGAGGGCATCGGCGGCTTTCTTGTGAAAAACCAACCTCAGGAGCTGGCGTACTGTCGAGGGTCGTGGTCTGCATGACGGAAATTTCTGCCGAAGACATACTTGAGTGCATATCATCAAACAGATAGTTCCCGGTTAACCCGACGGGCGGATGAGCCCGTTAAACTACGCTTTTGCTGCTAACGGTATTGTCGTGTTTGTGCGGTTCGTCGGCGTACGGCAGCGGCCACCCCAGAATGGCACATGCTTTCTCACACGCCTGTCGCAGAGCTGTTTCGCTGTCTGCACCCAGATGCAGAATGCCGTAGCGGTAGCTGCGCAGCCATTTGAAGTCGCGGGCAATCTGTTCTGCATCTTTCGGAAACTCAAACAGCAGTGCGTCGGGAAACTGCGCATGCAGTTGGCGCTTTTGTGCATCTGACGGAAACACGATTTTCGCCTGCGCATCAAAACTTCTGAACACAAAGCTGGATGCGGCGCCACGGCTGTCCGGATGCTTGCGTCGAGTTAACTCAAGCGCCGGGTCTTCGCCGTGTGCCAGATGAAATCCGATGGCGTGAAGGTTGATGCCGTCCACGCGTTGATACAGATCGGAAAACTGCGAGGCCATGCGCGGATTGAATTCGATGACAGTGAGTTTGTCACTGTCTTCATCATGAAAAAACTCCATGTTGAACAGGCCATGATCAAATCCGACAGCCTGTAAAAATCGCGTGGCAACATCAGCGGCGTGGGCTTGTGCGGCTGCTGGCAAATGCCCCGGATAATCGAAACGCATGAAGCAGTCGGTGCCCGGATACATGACTGAGTCCACCACGCCCAGCGTATGCGCCACGCCTTTGTACACATAGCCGTCCAGACAATACTGGCGTGCTTTCACCGGGCCTTCCAGCATGAGTTTGTGCGCACTTCCGGCAAGCGGAATGCGCTGGCGCACCAGCTTGTCAAAAGGCTCGACCAAATGGCGGATGACCCACAATTCCCACGGTGCAAAGCGGGTGTGCGCCTGCAGTTCCTCGCGGCTTTGCACTTCGCGCGCCAATACAGAAAACGCGGCTTTCACAGGCTTGACGTAGGCCGGGTAGGTCAGACCGTCGGGTATGTCTTCGCCGTAGCGCGAGGGCAGGGGAGAAAAGTGCGTGTTGGCCTCAGGTGCAACCTGTTGCAAAATGTGCCGCGCATACAGTTTGTGCTGGCAGGCCAGAATGGCATTGACCGGCGTGCCGGGCCAGCCGTTTTGTTCGGCCACCAGTGCTGCACACAGGGCGCCGAATTGTTCGTGGTGGCTCATCACAGCGCGCGCGCCGCGAGCCTTTGCAATGCGACCGTGCAAATGTGCGAAGCGCTGCATGTCAAACCACGCAAGCCGCGCATTGCTTGGAAAACTGAACAGGTCAAAGCCGGCATTCATGGAAGGCCATTGGTCTTTGAGCCTGTCGGTGGCTACTGCATCCCAATCGTAATTGAACAGCAGCAGCGTGGGGGCGCGAGCCATCAGGGTTTGCGTACTTCAGTCACGGTGTATTGGCCTTTGATCTGGTCGGCCTTGAACTGGATGTTGTCACCGGCATTGAGGTTGGTGAGGTCAACACCGGCGGCCACTTCAAATCCCATGGTCATGCCTGACATGCCGAGATTGGGAATGGGGCCATGAGACAGCAGCAGACGTCGTTTGGCGGCGTCCACTTTCTTGATGGTTGCAGTGCTGTAATCGGACTTTGAATCGGCTGCGGATTCAGTCTTTGCCGCACCGCCGTGATTGCCGTGATTGTGATGGTCGGCCAAGGCGACCGTCGCGGGCACGCAGGCCAGAACAAGTATGCCCGCCAAGCGGGCAGCCGATCGCTGGAAGTTGCCCGGTTGGCCCTTCAGTGCCTGTTGGTTGGCAATTCGGATTCTCATGTTGTGGATGTCCCCGTAAACGTAGGTGTCTGTTGTGATGTTTGCGCTTGATTGTAATGCACGCCTCAGTGGGAATGCCCGCCGCCCGGTTTGCGCACCTTCACTTCAAGGGGCTCTGCTTTGCTGCGGGTATTTAGCCATGTGTCGTGTTGGCTGTCGGATACTTTGGGCCGTGCCGGCTCTGGCACTGCTTCCTGCAGTTCATAGGCCACGGTACCGGCGGGGTGTTTGTACCACCCCGGATCGGTGTAGTCATTTTTTTTCTGGTCCTTGCGCACCTTGATGACGCTGAACATGCCGCCCATGCCCACGCCACCGAAGGGGCCATCGCCGGTCATCATGGGTGCGGTGTTGCGCGGCAATTCCATTTCCATGCTGGCCATCTCGTGCATGCCCTGTTCACCCATGGGCATGTAACCGGGCACCAGATCGCCGATCTTGCGCGCCAGGTCTTGCTGCGCAACACCGATCATGGTGGGCACGTTATGCCCCATCGCATTCATGGTGTGGTGGCTTTTGTGACAGTGAAATGCCCAGTCGCCTTCTTCGTCTGCGATGAATTCCATCTGCCGCATCTGGCCCACTGCAATATCAACTGTCACTTCGGGCCAGCGGCTGGCGCGCGGTGTGGGCCCGCCATCTGTGCCAGTCACAAAGACTTCGTGACCGTGAATGTGAATGGGATGGTTGGTCATGGTGAGATTGCCTACGCGCAAACGAACACGGTCGTTTTGGCGCACCACAAGCGGATCGATGCCCGGAAACACGCGGCTGGTCCATGCCCACAGATTGAAGTCCAGCATGGTCATGATCTTGGGTGTGAAGCT
>SXZD01000018.1 GCA_005788065.1 Burkholderiales bacterium | reverse complement strand
CCACACCGGGTTTGACCAGGTCGTTCCAGTCGCGGATGTTTTTTGGGGTGCCCTTGCGAACCAGAAATACGATGGTGGAGGTATAGGGCGATGCGTTGTTGGGCAGTTTTTTCTGCCAATCGGCCGGCAGCAGGCCCCGTTCGCCGATGGCATCAATATCGTAGGCCAATGCAAGGGTCACAACATCCGCCTCCAGTCCGTCAATGACTGAACGGGCCTGCTTGCCGCTGCCACCGTGGGACTGACGCACGTTTACGTCCTGTCCGGTTTTTTCTTTCCAGTGCGCTGCAAAGGCTTTGTTATAGTCCTGATACAGTTCGCGTGTGGGATCGTACGATACGTTGAGCAGGGTAACGGGCTTGGACGAACCGGCGGCGCCCTGTGCGTGGGCGTCTGAGGGCTGAAGCCCCGCGGCTGTCAGTGCGATGCTTGCTGCAAATACAGCGAATGCGGCAAATTTCATGGTGGTTTACGGCGTCTTGAATACGGAGAGCCTGATTAAATCGCAACAGCTATATTCCGTAAAATAATTAAAATTGATTTGAATATTCGTTTGGATGATAAAGGTGGGGCAATGACACCGGTGGGCATCACGGCTGAGGGCTGGCAAGCCATTGCGCTGACCTTGCAGTTGGCCACGTTGACATCATTGCTGCTTTTGTTGATGGCAACGCCGCTGGCCTGGTGGCTGTCGCAGACACAGTCGCGACTGCGCAGTACGGTATCGGCGCTGGTGACTTTGCCGCTGGTGCTGCCGCCCACGGTGCTGGGTTTTTACATTCTGGTGCTGCTGGGGCCACAGGGCTGGGTGGGGCAGTTGACCCAGACACTGGGACTGGGTGTGCTCTCGTTTTCGTTTGCGGGTCTGTTGCTGGGCTCAGTGATTTTTTCATTGCCGTTTGCGGTGCAGCCCATACAGTACGCCTTCGAGGCCATGGGCAGACGCCCGATGGAGGTTGCCGCCACCCTGCGGGCGCGGCCTGTCGATGCTTTCTTTTCAGTGGCGCTGCCACTGGCCAAACCCGGTTTGCTGACGGCCACCGTGCTCAGTTTTGCGCACACGGTGGGCGAGTTTGGTGTGGTGCTGATGATAGGCGGCAACATACCGGGACAGACTCGTGTGGTGTCCCTGCAGATCTACAACCACGTCGAGGCGATGGAGTATGCGCAGGCCCATTGGCTGGCTGCGGGCATGGTGGTGTTTTCGCTGGGGGTCTTGATTGCGTTGGCGCGGCTCAAGAAGCGGTCTGATCGGGTGGTGGCATGAGCGCCAGCACTTTTTTCATCCGGTTGACGTTGCAGCGCAGGAGCTTTGGGCTGGATGTCGATCTGCAACTTCCGCTGCAGGGTGTGAGCGTGCTGTTCGGGCCGTCGGGTTCCGGCAAGACGACACTGCTGCGTTGTGTTGCCGGTCTGGAAAAGGCGACAGGCGTCGTTTCACTCGGAAATGAGGTCTGGCAGGACAGCGATAAAGCGCTGTTTACGCCCACTTGGCAGCGCGAGATCGGTTACGTGTTTCAGGAAGCAAGTTTGTTTGAGCATCTGGATGTGAGGCAGAACCTGATGTTCGGCCTGGCACGCGCAAGAGTTGCAATGCGGACGCTTGATGAAGTGATCGACTTGCTGGGTATCTCGCCACTTCTCGACCGATCGATAGAGGGCTTGTCCGGTGGTGAACGCCAGCGGGTTGCCATCGCACGCGCGTTGTCCACTGGCCCCCGATTGCTGCTTCTGGATGAACCACTGGCGGCACTCGATGTGGCCCGGCGCAAGGAGGTGCTGCCGTGGCTTGAACGCATCAACAGGCAGTTGCAGATTCCCCTGCTGTACGTGACGCATTCCGTAGATGAATTGGCGCGTCTGGCCGACCATGTGGTGATGTTCAATGCGGGCCGTGTGACCTCACAGGGGCCGGTTTCACAGGTCATGGTGTCGCAGGATGTTGCGGTGGCCATCGGCGAAGAAGCCGGATTGGTGGCGCGCGGCGAAATCATCGGGCGCGACGCTCAGGATCATCTCGCGCAGATCCGCTTCGCAGGCGGAGTGTTGTGGGTGCGCGATCAGGGGTTGGAAATCGGGCAGCCCGTACGCATCCGCATATTGGCACGCGATGTGAGTCTTTCACTGTCGGTGAATGAGGATTGCAGCATCCTGAATTATCTCGAAGGTCGCGTGGAGTCGATTGACAGCGATGTGCATCCCTCTGGCGTGATCGTGCGGGTGCGGTGTGGCCAGCAAAGAGGCAGTGAAGGCGGCAGTGAAAGCGGCAGCGATCTGATCGTCAGTCGCATCACGCGTCGCTCATTGGACAGGCTGCGGATTCAGGTCGGATCCCGGGTATGGTGTCAGGTGAAATCCGTGGCGTTGATCGTATGAGCAAAATGCTCCGCCAATCAGATTTCTTGGAGGGTCAGCAAGGTGCTTGAAAAGTTAAAGTTGCCCGCGGGTGTTTCGGTAGCTGCAAAAGCGCTGTGCGTCGTCGGAGCGCTGCTGTTCAGCAGTTCGGTACAGGCTGCGGAGGCTAACATCGCCGTAGCGGCAAACTTCACGTCTGCCATGAAGCGCATTGCGTCTGACTTTGAACGGGAGACGGGACATACGCTGGTGCTGTCGTTTGGGTCTACCGGACAGTTTTACGCACAGATCAAAAACGGCGCACCGTTTGCTGCGCTCCTCGCGGCTGATGATGAGACGCCGTACAAACTGGAAAAAGAAGGGCTCGCCGTTGCAGGCTCGCGTTTCACCTATGCCACGGGCCGCCTGGTCTTGTGGAGCGCAAAGCCCGGCTACGTGGATGACCGGGGCGACATACTCAAAAATGCCGGTTTCGACAGGATTGCAATCGCCAATCCGAAATTGGCACCCTACGGCGCTGCCGCGTTTGAAGTACTCGATGGCATGGGGCTGCGGTCGCGCATCATCTCCAAAGTGGTGGAGGGCAACAACATCACGCAGACCTACCAGTTTGTTGCCACAGGTAACGCACAACTGGGGTTTGTTGCACTGTCGCAGGTGTTTGAGAATGGTGCATTCACATCCGGGTCTGGGTGGTTGGTACCGGCTGCATTGCATCAGCCGATACGGCAGGACGCTGTTCTGTTGAACAATGGGCGCAGCAATCCAGTCGCCCTTGCACTGCTAAAATATCTTCAGAGCGACAAGGCGGGCGCTGTCATTCGTGCATTGGGTTATGAGCGGTAGAGAGACACCGAGCCCGCCACCGCATCATTCAACTCAAAATCAGGGCCTGACACAATCCGGTTGAAGTACGCGATATGCGCCGGTGATTCGGGCGGCCAATTGGACAGAAAGCGCGCTATCCAGCGCTCGGTATCGAACCTCACCGGAATCGCATCAAACCTGACGTCATTGATTGTGATGCCATACAGGCTATCAGCCGGAATGGCGGTGTCTTGTGAAATGCGGGTGATCAATCCGTAGCCGGTGCCGGCAAAGTTGGGCATGCCGGCTGCACCATTGTTGATGATCAGTCTGCTTAAACCATCCACGGTGTAATCTTTGGCATGCGGCAGGCACGTGTGCGTACTTGCGAAAGCATGGACGTTCGCATCCCTGAAACAGCGCTCCAGCGTTTCCGCGGACGTGAGCTCACCGCCTGTTTCGTCACCCGAGCAGCATTTGCCGATGGGCGAGAGGCGCTCCGCTGCAAAGTCCCAACCTGCAAGTGACTGTGCATCGCCATGCACGATGCCGACGCGGGAATCCCCCACCTCCAGCACGCGAATGAAGGGCAACTGTTGCAGGGCACTGCAGATATCCGGATGCTGGCGTGCGCGCTGCCGCAGGATGTTCATGATGGCGTTTGAACGCGCAGCATATTCGGGATTTACATAGTCCGGATAGTTGCAGCCGCAATCACCATCGCTGCCGGATGCCATTTCAGCTTCTACATTGCCGCGTATCGAAAGCCCCTGAAGGGCCGCCTTATTGACCCGACAAAAGCTGTCTTCATCAATATCAAACCAGTTGTAATCGCCATTGAAAACCAGATCGACCTTGCGACCTTCGCGTGCTTCTGCGTCGCGCAGGGCCAGTATCACGTCCAGTGCCTCTGTGTTGCCATACAGTCCACCGATCACGTAGGCGGTGTGGATGCGGTCTGTCTGCGCAGTCAGAAAGTCGCGCGGGCGATAGCGGTACGCCAGCGGGCAGCTGCTGTTCGATGCGTTGTCGTCTGCGGGCGCAGCATCGTTGTTGCCGATGAGACGGGTATTTGTATGTGAATGCCGCATGCGGTTTGCCCTTGTTGCTGTTTTGACCTGGCTCAGTTTAGCGCCATGCGCACCCGGCGGCTGATGGCATCAAACGTCCAGACCAGCGCAACAATCAATATCAGCAGTGTGGCCAGTCGCCCCCACTGAAACAGGGCCAAACTTTCGGACAGCAGCAGGCCCAGCCCCCCGGCACCGACCAGCCCCAGCACGGTTGAGTCACGGATGTTGAATTCCCAGATATACAGCACGCTTGAAATCCAGGTGGGCAAGAGGCTGGGAACGATACCCCAGGCAACCGTTTGCAGACGACTGCCGCCCACCGACCGTATGGCATAGGCGGGCCCCAGGTCGGTTGTTTCAATGGCCTCTGCAAACAGCTTGCCGATGGTGCCCATGGAATGCAGCGCAACAGCCAGTATCCCCGCCATCGGCCCCAGTCCGACGATGCCCACCAGAAACAGTCCAAACACCAGTGTGTGGATGGACCTGCAGACATTTAAAAAACCCTGTGCGAAGCGTCGCAAGGGAGCAAATGTCGGCAGGTTTTGTGCAGCCATGACACCGAACGGTATGGCGATCAAGGCAGCCAGCGCTGTACCGATGGTTGCGATGGCAAGTGTAACCAGCGTGGCGCGCCACATGCCGGACAAAAAGTCGCGTTCTTCTTTTTGCGGATCCTCGACGCGCAGCAGCGTGCCATCGTCACTGCGGAACTCTTTGAGCGGTTGCTCTTGAAGCACGGTCAGAAAGCTGGGGCTCGACAGTTCGGTGAAGGTCTTGGTGAGATTTTTCCAGGGCTGTCGGCCCATGCTCAGGCCACCATCTGCCGACAGCAGATTCAGGGCGGCCCAGACTGCCACGATATAAAATCCGAGCAGCATCCACCAGCGTTTGCGTATCAGCGACATATTCTTGAATGACGGCGTTGGCGCCGTGCAGTCCTGCATCATGATTGATAACCCTCGTGATCATAACCGTGATGGGCGTGCGTACAAAATTTAGCGGGTGCTTCTCCACTGAATATCGCCGGCGAACTGCGCTGTCTTGCCGTCGCTGGTACCTCTCACCGGTATGCGCCAGGAGCGTGTCGCCTTCGAATTGTCGTTGGGCGCCTTGAGACGAGGGTCCTGATACGTGAGCATGAGCGATGGTGATGCAGCGACCCACAGAGGGTTTGCGGCGGCCGCCTTGCCTGCTGTCGTGCCGTCGGCTGCGGGATCCAGATCGGGTACATTCACATAAAGTCCGAGACTTTTGAACCAGGGGTGCTTCACATCCACCGAATACCCATCGGGTGCTGAGCGGATGAAAGGTTTGCCCTGTGCGTCCAGCACTTCAAACGTCTGCTTGCTGTCCGCTGCGCGGGTCAGCGCGATGGTACCGGTGCTCAGCCCCGGAATCATGGCGTCAAGCCCAACTGACTGAGATGCGCGGGTCAAGCGGCTGGTCCAGAACCCCTTGAATGCAGCCAGCGGCTTTCTCTGTATCTCGACGACATGCCGGGTGCCGTTGATGTTCAGGGCAAGCTTGAATGACGTGAGGTTTTCATCCACGAGACGAGGGTCATACCAACCAAAACCGGTTTGCTGTGCAACCGGTTTCCAATCCGGTTTCATGGCAATGACCTCATCACCCAATTTCAGTCGCGCAGGGACAGCTCCTCCACCGGGTTGCTGCGCGCGGTACCAGTGCGCAGAATTCAGATTGACCTGAATGATGCGCTGCCGTATGCGGATGAAGGGCTCTCCGTTGTCAGCAAGTACTTCGATATCCTGCTCGCCGTCACTTGAAAGGCTGAATTGGTAGGCCGTTGTCTTGATTACCAGCAGATCAACGCCCTTTGGCAGCTTGCTGGAGGAAGCCAGCTGCGGCACCGGCTCACCGGTGCCATGCTCCGCATGGGCGAGTGCCTGCCGCCCGTGACTCAGGGCAATCGCGAGAAGCAATGCAGCCGTAAGACGGACGAGGATCATGTAGTAAAACAAGTCACTTGATGCAGGGTGATATCAACGGTGAGTCACCATGAAACTCAAACCCTCAGACGGCAGCACGTTGCCCTTGGCATCCTTGATCCGCACAAAGACCATGTAAGCACCTTGGGGTAACACGGCCTTTTGTGTTGGCAGGTTGAAACTCAGTGTATTGCCGTTGACCGATATCGCGGACTTGGGAATGATCACCGAGCGCTGGTCTCCGTCGATGAGGTGCGTCATCACCGTGTGGCGCACCAGTGCGATTGAATCCAGTTGTGCCCCAGCATTTTTTGCTGTCACCACCGACAGTGTCCCGCCCAGATTCGCTGTGCGGACAAAGGGTTTACCGGTGGCCGGGTCGATTTCCGCAGCTTGTGCGAAACCGGTAAGGACTGGGCGCTCTTTGTTGCCCACATAGGGTGGGGAATAGATTTCAAATGAAGGGTCGCGTCCGTCGTTCGGACCAAATCCGAAGGCAGCCAGATTGATGTTGCGGATATACAGGGTGGAGATAGGCGCATGCCCACCAACCAGAACGCGACCATCCTGCATCAGGATGGCGGTGTTGTGATAGGTGCGGGCATTGTTGGCTGTCGCCATCGGGGTCCAGCGCTTCGTCTTGATGTCGAAGCGTTCGGCCCGTTTGCGGGGGAACTCAACGCCGGGGGCTGCCACACCGTCGCGGTCTGCGCCACTGAAAATCATCACCGAATCATCGGGCAGCAGGACGTTGGTACCGTACCAGCGTGCTTCACTGAGCGAACCTGTGATCTCGCTGTCGTATTCAATGACCTTCGCGTTCTTCGGTGTGTCGGCCAGTTCGGTCTTGACCGTGTCAATACGCGAGGATGCTACTGCCACATAGCTGCCGGGCGATCCCGCGGCCACCACCGGCAGCACGCCACCGGCTGTCAGGAAACTGGCATTGCGGTATTTGCCGTCCGCATCCGGTACCAGCGGGAGCATGGTCGACGAGGTGGATCCGCGCATGCCGCTGCCCAGTACTTTCTGCACAGCCGCCGCCGGGTCGGTCACATTGAGTTTCTGGAATGCAGTCATCAACGCGCCGGGCGTTTTCATGAGCGTGTCGGCTGACAGCGTCTTCAGAGCGGCTGCTTGAGCCGAGTCCCGTGCAGTGATGTTGAACAGTTGCGTGAAGGATTCCAGCCCCGCTTCGCTGAAGCGGAAAGGCAGACCCGCATAGGCTAGATCAGACCAGGAGTCTGTACCCGGGTTGTAGGTGGCGGCAATATTCCAGAGCGGCTGGTCGTAGCTCTGTCCAAATGGATTGAATGCCTGGCCTCCGGCGTTGTAGAGCACATGTCCGTTGGGCAGCAGGTGCAGGCGAGGGTACAGGGGCAGGGCACGCTGGGCTGCCTGTCCGTTCACGGTCCATTTGCCTTTGTCTTTGGCTGAGGTCGGGGGTGTGAAGGTTTCTGTTTCAACCACATTGCGTCCCGACTGTTCGGGTGCCTGCGGATAAACCGGCTTGAGCAGTTTGGTCACGCCGCTTGCAACAAAAATCCTGCTGTCTTCCAGCGTGACCAGCGAGGGGTACCAACGACCAAAGTTCATGTCGGCCATCTGCTGCCATGAGTTCGTATTCGGGTTGAAAGCGCGGCTGTTCTTGATGCCCTCAAGCTCCACCAGACCGAAGCCCAGCGGCGCAATGTAAGGCTCGCTGAAATAGGCCGTGCCGCCAACGGCGAGGATGCGACCATCTGCCATCATTGCAACGTCAGCACAGAACAATGCGCCGTCAGCGCCGTTGGTATCCGGATTGGTCAGGCCCAGGCCGGGCAACAACTCGGTCAGCGCGTAGCCGTTGGGGTTGGCGCCTGCACCCACCTCGAAGGGTCGAACCCAACTGCCGGCTGTATTGGCATTGCGACCTACCCGCATGACACGGGTCTGGTCATTGATGGCCTTTTGACCAAAGTCGGTCAGGATGCCGATCTCGAAGTCCTCGGTACCTTCCAGGGCATTGAAGTAGAGAAAGTCGCCGGTGGGCAGCAGCGAAATGGTGCCAGCAGCAGGCTTGCAGCGGTTGCGCTTGGTCACCGGGTCATACAGGCATTTTTCGTCAGTACGTACACCTTCTGCCGCTGGGTTTTTGTCATCGCGTTGCAGATCGCGGCGGTAGACCATGGGTTCTGCAAACGGTTTGCTGAAACATCCCAATGTGCTTTGCTCGGCGCAGAGTCCTGAATCGCTGCTTGAGGCCGACAGGGTGGCCGTTCGTGTGCTGGAAGCGGCTGTAGCGGCGGGGTTGTTGGATGTTTCACAGGCGGCCAATCCCAACGTAATGAGGATGGCCAGCGCAGAGCGGCTGGGTACTGACATGGGTGTCTCCGAGGTACAAATGTAAATTTGAATTTATTACTTTTTATTTCGCAAAAGTTTACATTTGTTATCAGCCGCTGTCATCACGGTTTCGCAAATATTTTGACGTTTGCGTGGCTTGGACTTCCCGATAAATAAACAGGCCGTATCGGTACGTTTCGATGTGCCGTTGTGGGTATGCATGCGCTTGATGAAGGCCTGCGGTATGGTTTGTTTGACTGACTTGGCAAACTCGATGCAGTGCTGCATGGCCTCAAGATGCGTATTCCAGCCCAAACTGGACAGCGATTCCGGCGCAAAGTGGACAGCGATTCCGGCGCAAAGTGGACACTGATTCCGGCGCAAAGTGGACACTGATTCCAGCGCAAACTGGACACTGATTCCGGGGCAAACTGGACACTGATTCCAGCGCAAACTGGACACTCCTAATCAAATTTCTCTCGCGGATAACCGTGGCACCCTG
>SXZD01000208.1 GCA_005788065.1 Burkholderiales bacterium | reverse complement strand
TTCTCGCACCCACAAACGTCATCCACGCGCCGAGCGTACAGGCTGCATTACTCAACAGCAGGCATTCAGCAAACCCCATGCAGGCCCCGCCGATAAGCATCAGTACGCTGCCTCCGGGCAAGCACAGCGCTGTGAGCAGGGTGTAGACGGTAAAGTAGGCCGCCAGTACCCATCCGCCACCAGCTGCAATGGCAGTCTTTAACTGCGCAGCCAACAGCAGGAGGGTCTGATGGTCCGGCTTGCCGCTCAACGCAAGCTCCAAGACTTTCTCCAGCGCTTCATGCAACGCAGCCGCCGTTTGTACGGTGGGATGGGAATCGTTCATCGCAATGCAGATTGGTACGTTTAACAAGACTGTTACCCGGGTAGAGCTTCCCCCTGTTGTTACAGTACATACCGCACCGGTATGTGCATGCTGGAACTTCATGGCTCATTTTTGTCACTCAGTTATAGGTTGACTCGCGGCGGTCTTACAATCTCAACGTTTTTCCGTGTGCGATGAATCCTGCCTGACGCTATCTGGGCATTATCACTGCAATAGCGTCTGAATGAAATACACACATCTTCAAATCAAAGGAGTAAGCACATGACTATCAATCCGACATCGTTCTACAAACCTGGTTTGGGTCCTAATTCTCAGGATGAGCTGTTATTGAAACCAGCTAAAGCTTTCGCTACGGCTGACAGCGGCAAAAATGGCGGCATTGATAAAAAAGAAGCGAGGGGGTTTTTGAGAAATCTCGGTTATACAGACGTGCATATCAAGACGGTGCTCGCTCGTTTCTTTCCCAACGGAAAAACCAGTTTAAATCGCGCTGAATTCGACTATCTTTTAAGTACACTAAAATCAAAAGGACCGGTCGAGGTGGCTGACACGGTACGCAGGACAGCCGCACAAAATTAAAGCCATCGGCTGAACACCCGGGCGGGCATTCCAACGAGTCTGTTGTTTTGTCCGTCCGGCTTTCACCCCACCAACACCACCGGCTCCTGCGCGTCGCTTTGCGGCAGAACGCGTCCAATGACGCACGCATTGTCGTAGCCTGCTGCCTTTAATGCCGCAATGCATGCAACGGCCTGCTCACCCGGAACACTGGCCAGCAAGCCGCCCGCCGTTTGCGGATCAAACAACAGTTTGTAGCGCGGGTCTTCGACGTAGTTTTCCGGGTTGCGGATGGCACGGCGCAGCCGCACATTGGCCGGTTGCAGCGAAGAAAAAACACCAGCTCTCACGCAATCGACCGCACCGTCCAGCAAGGGCAGCGAGTTCAACCACAACTCCACATCCACGCCCGACGGTTTGGTCATCTCCACCAAATGCCCCAGTAAACCGAAACCGGTAAGATCTGTACACGCTTTTGCACCATGTGCCTGCAAACAGCGTGCACCGGCCTGATTGGAGATTTGCATGACGCGCAACGCATTCTGTACCCAACGGCCACGCGCCTTGGCTTGGGGCAGGGCTGCGAACAGCGTGCCGGTGCCGAATGGTTTGGTGAGGATGATGGCGTCGCCCGGTGTCAGGCCGCCCTTGATCATGGCGCCTTCCAGCGATTCATCGATGAGGCCATTGATGGCAAAGCCCAGTGCCAGTTCTTTGCCTTCGCCCGTGTGGCCGCCCACCAATGCACAACCGGCAGCGTTCAACACGTCGACCGCGCCGGACATCATCTGGAACAGCAGTTCTTCCACCTTGCTTTCAAGCCCGGGCGGCACAGTAACCACCGCGGTGGCGGTTTGAGCCTCGCCGCCCATGGCAAAAATGTCGCCCAGTGCATGGTTGGCTGCAATGCGGCCAAAGACATACGGGTCGTCTACAAATGCCCGAAAAAAGTCCACCGTGTGCACCATGGCTTTGCCGGGTGGTACCCGCACAATGGCGGCGTCATCGGGTGCGTGCAGACCCACCAGTACGTCGTCGCGCTCAACAGGCCGTAAGGCGCCCAACGCGCGCGACAGTACGGTGGTGCCCACCTTGGCTCCGCATCCGCCACAGCGCATGGCAATGGCTGATAGCGCTTGCTGCGCTTCGTCGTTGTTCAGTGCAAGCCCTTGCGTGGCTGCCTGCGCGGTGTCTGTGGAGCCGCCTGCGCCACCATGCCCGCCAGCCATGTCCGGAAACTCGGTGAACTTGCGCATGAAGCGGCGGTCGATCCAGTCTTTCCATTTCCACACCCATGCACCGGCAAATCCGATGGTGCCCTTGGATGCCACTGCATATTGATCGCCTGTGCCAATGAGCGCCAGCCACGTGCGTTGCGGGCGATATTCCTCGAGGTCTTCACCGCGCAGAAACCGCTGCAGGTTTTCCGTTAAGGGTTTGCCCATGCGAACGGCAAATACGCCGGCCTTCTCCAGTGGCGTTTCAACCAGACTGGCAATGTCGCCCACGGCAAAGATGTTGCTGTCGGTAACCGTTTGCAGCGTGGGGCCCACCTGTATGAAACCGTTGTCGTCCAGCGCCAAGCCTGTATCGCGCAACCAGAGTGCACCACCGGCCTGCGTAACCCACATCACTTCATCGGCTTTGAAGTGCTGACCGTTTTGCGTGAGCAACTCGCTACCGGTGTAGGACACCACTTCTGAATTCAAATGAACGGGTATGCCGCGCTCAGACAGAATGATCGCAAACTTCTGCCGCACCCATGCGTTGTGCGTGGGAAGAATGGTATCGCCAGCCGTCAGTAAGCTGCATTGCACCCAGTCGGGGTTTTTGCCATGCTGCGTTAACTCATTGCGCAGGCGCCAGTGAATGCTCAGCGTTAATTCAACACCGCCTGCGCCGCCGCCCACCACTGCGATGGAAAGTGGACCTTCCGCATGACGCGCCTTTTCCAGCAAAGACTGCCAGCGCTGGTTGAAGCGCGCAATCGGCTTGACGGGTGTGACTGTGTGGCTTGCGTCAGTGACCAGTTTGACCTGTGGCGTAGAACCAATGTTGATGGACAGCGCGTCGTAAGCCAAGGCAGGCCGTCCACGCAACATCACTTTTTTGTTGATACGGTCAATGCCAGTGACTGCATCCAGAATGAAGCGCGCACCGGCAAACGCACACAGACGCTGCAGGTCGATGTGCACGTCCTCAAAACGGTAATGCCCCGCGATGTAGGCAGGCAGCATGCCGGAGTAGGGCGTATCGACGTCGGTACAAATGACGGTCAGCCGCACACCGGGCCAGGGTTTCATGCCGAACATGCGCAGCACGCCCACATGGCTGTGGCCGCCACCGACCAGTACGATGTCGCGCAGGATAGGGGTCTCAGGGGTTTGCATGGTGGACGTGCTTCTCTGTTTTTCGGTGTGCTCGGATCATGGCGCGTTACGCAGTGTATCAAGCAAATCACATAAAGCCTCTTGCTCGCGTTCGGGTGCGAACAGCGGTGCACGCAATGCGCATTGCGCCATCAGTGTTTCATACAGCGTCTGTGTGCCTACCGTCGGCCCACGCCGGGCGATGTTCCGCACATCCTCACGTATCTGACGTATCAAAGCGGCCAAGGCTTGCGCATCGCCCACCGGAAAATAGCCCGCATAGTCTTCGCCCAGCATGCCAACGTTGCCATCAATGCGCGAGGCCAGCACCGGCGTTCCGCTGCACACCGCTTCCATGACCACGTGCGCACCGCCTTCCATGCGGCTGGGGTGTATGAGCACATGCGCCTTGCGGATGCGTTGGCGGGTATCGTTGTGCGGTTTGGCACCCAGCCAGCGGTAGTGGGGGTGCTGGCGCATGGTCTGCAGTGCCAGTTGAGTCAATGCCTCTTCCAGCCCTGCGCCCAGATGGTCGATACGCAGGCCTTTGACATCGTCCAGCATCGCAGCTGCATGCATAAGCGTGTCCGGCGATTTTTCTGAGCGAAGATGGCCCACGGCAATGCAGCGCAGCGTGTCCCCGGATTTTTTGAATGCAGGCAGTGACGTGGTCGATTGCAGTATGGCGCGCGTCTTGCCACGATACGGTGAGGGCAATTGCTGCAGCCCCAGTGATTGCAGCACCACCAGTTGACCGGCGATCTGAAGCGACCTTTGTGCGTCGGTGTCGGTTTGAATGTCCCGGTACAAATCGGTGCCGGTGAGAATGACGGCCAGATTCGGGCAAATGTTTGAAGTACTACCAGTTCCGGGCTGACTCGACTTGGGCGGCGTGAATGTTACAGGTGTGGCACTGACAGCCGTGTGGCCGACTCCATAGGGCGGGTCTGATGCATGCGCAGCGACCCAGTTGGCAACAGATGCCGCTGATCTGCGCGCGTGCAGGGCCAGCATGGTTGCATCGCGCTGGCCGGGGGGGTGTCCCTCCCACACTTTGACGACGCGCACCTCATAACGCGCCGAGAGCATCTGCTGCCAACGGCGAGCCGTCTGCCAGTTGCCGTTATTGGCATCTGACAGGGCGGGGCTGACAATGACGACGGATGGCTTTTTCAAGTCGGCAGCAAGATGGACGTGGCCCTCAGTGTAACCGATTGAATTATTCAAAGAAATGTCGTTGTGCTCTTACACGGGGTAAATGTGACTGATTTTCCAGCCAGAGGGTGTCAAACTGGCCTGCGCCCGGCTGGCGCTGCAAGAGACCGTGTTCATTTCATCGCCGCTAACGCATGTGACCGTGTTGCCGATGATGCGGTTATGTTGAACAGTAAAGGCGAATGAATCGGTGTCTGCGTCATGGTGGCGGTTTTGCAGAGCTTGCTGCATTTGAAGATAGGCGTCACAAATCGCCAGTTGCAGATGTACTACGCTGTCATAGGTGCTGGCTTTTGGTGCAGGGGAGCGGATGAGTTCACCCATGGGGTTTTCGAATTGGCTGGTCGCAATGCGGTTTTTCAGCTCATCTGCCGACACCTCACAATGACGCTGCACGAGTCGATCCCACGCATCGGGTGTCACCAATTGGTTGATGACTGAAAGGCGTTGCGCATCGAGCGTCAGTGCTGCGTGTTGTTGCAATCCATCAATCAGCGTTTTTTTCTGCTGATCCGCTTCGTGCTCTTGCGCAGCTATCAGTTCAAGCGTGTTTTCTGTTTGCGCAAGCCGTTGCCTTCTGTGTGCGTCAAGTTCTTCTTCGATACCCGTGGCCCGGGCCTGTGCTGCCTCAATGGGGCCTTCAGTGGCAGCGATGGCTGTCATCATGTTCTTGCGCAGGAGCGCTACTTTTTCTGTTAGTAGATGTCGCGCGTCAATGAGCTTTGCCAGCTTTTTGTCTGTCGTTTGAAAACGGTTTTTACTTTCATCTGCCAGGTTGCGCAGGTTGTGGCTGGCTTGCTCAAGCTCACGCAGGAATGAGTCAGATGCACGTTGTTGTTCTATCTCCCGGTTCAGATGCGATTGAATTGACGATCGCATGGATGGGAATGAAATGTCCGGCAGACGGGTTGAGAATGAACGGGAAGTGCTTGCGCTGTGTGCATCAGAAACAAGGGATTGCAGGACATCGCTTGGGGCTGGAAGGCCGCTACGGTCGACGGCCTGCATTCCGGAACTTGCTGCATCGACAGTCAGTCTGGCCGTTTCGTAGCGTCTGGCACTCTGTTGTGCCCGGGTGAAACAGGACATGAGCTTCTTGATGGGTGCTTCCATTTTTATGGCGTTGGGTTTGATTTCTTCAGTCGCTTTCCCGGTGATGGAAAACCGCCTGAAAACGCCGCAGATAAATGCGATTGCGCTTACTGTGGCGATGAGTGCTGCAACCAATCTCAAGTCATATGTCAGCTGTTGTTCTCTATTCCATGGAAGGGCCTGTTTGTTGAATGCGTCAATATCCGAGTTTTTTAGCTGTCTGATGATGTAGTCGCTGGTTTTGTCGAGATCCGGCTCATTTCCGAAGCGATCAAGACGGCCCAAGACGTTGACGATGCGCATGGAAAACGACAAGCTTTTGTCGATGGCGTGACTGCACACCGTCAGGACGTTTTCCAGAGTAATCGGGTTGGAAGCAGTGCCATTGCTGATGCATGCAAACGCATCGTGCATTATCTCTATGGCGCGCATGGACTCCGTCACAGACAGATAGGCGTTGTCTTGAAGTACCGCATCGAATGTTAAAACGGAGGGGCAAAGATGACTGTTTGCATGGTTCATGTCCATCTTGGGGTTGCACAGTTCCGTCCTTCTGAACTCGTCAAGCAGCTCTCCAGAACCAAACTTTAAAAGCCCCGCGCCCAGCCACTTAATGCTCAGCAACACGTAAAACCTTATATAGGCTTGCATGCCGATGTGCACCGAGTATGCGGCTTCGTCCAACATGTTTGGTTCGTTTGGGATGTTGACGTATACAAGACTACCGGGTGCCGGGGTTAGCTTGGGGCGATCCATGTGCAACTGCGTGAGCAGCGTGACAAGTTGGTACATGCCCACACTGATCAGTAAGCCTCAAACTTTCACCAGTACCGCGCCCGCGGCATGAGTACGTTCAGCCCTCGATGATCTGGAACTCAGAATCGTTCTGATCCAGCAAAGGTCGCAGCAAGTTTGGCGACACTTTCCAATGCTGGTGATCATCGGTG
>SXZD01000207.1 GCA_005788065.1 Burkholderiales bacterium | reverse complement strand
GGCTGGTGGTTCTGGGACCCCGTTGAAAACGCATCCCTGATGCCTTGGCTGGCCGGTACGGCACTGATCCATTCTCTGGCAGTGACCGACAAGCGCGATGCTCTGAAAAGTTGGACATTGCTGCTGGCACTGGTGGCCTTTGCGCTGTCGCTGCTGGGTACCTTTCTGGTACGTTCGGGCGTACTGACCTCGGTGCATGCGTTTGCAACCGACCCGAAACGGGGTGTGTTCATTCTGGTGTTGCTCTTGATCGTCATCGGAGCGGGCTTTCTGCTGTATGCGCTGCGCACCAAGGATGTCGGTCTTGGTGGCAGCGGTTTTGCCGTCACCTCACGTGAATCGCTGCTGCTGTCGAACAATGTGCTGATGAGTGCTGCGCTTGCAGCTGTGATGCTGGGCACGCTGTATCCGTTGTTCACCGAGATTCTGGCCGATCGCAAGATGTCGGTCGGCCCGCCGTATTTTGAGGCTGTGTTTGCTCCGCTGCTGCTGCCCGCCGTGTGGCTGATGGCATTGGGTCCTGTCAGTCGTTGGAAAGAAATGACCGTCGCTGCCGCCCTGAAAGCTCTCATGCTGCCGGTGGCATTGGCAGCGGGCGTGGCTGTGGCTGTGGTTGTAGCTGTGGGTTATCCGGGTATCGGTGCGTTGGCGGGTCTTACGGCCGCAGTGGGTCTGGCAGCGGCCACCGTTGAACATGCATGGAAGCAATTGCAGGCTATGGGGCGCAGTGCGCCCAATACGGCGCTCACGTACCGTGCAGGTCGTCTGGGTCATTCTTACTGGGCGATGATTGTGGCTCACTTGGGCGTGGCCGCATTCGTTGCGGGCGTGACCTTGGTCAAAACATATGAAAGCGAACGAGATGTGCTGATGGTGCCCGGTCAGACCGAGTCCATCGGCCCATGGCGCGTGACCTTCATCGGCGTTTCTGACCGTAAGGGGCCTAACTTCGTGGCAGCGCATGGCGTGTTTGAATTGACCTCTGGCGAAGGCAAAAACATCGTGTTGCTCGAGCCGGAAAAACGACGCTACATCGCCGGTGGTCAGACCATGACAGAAGCCGATGTGGATGCGTCGCTGACGCGCGATGTGTACGTGTCGCTGGGTGAACCGGTTGAAAACCCCAAGCCTGGTCAGGAGGGCGCATGGTCGGTTCGTTTGTACCTCAAGCCCTTCATCGCATGGATATGGATCGGCTGCATCATGATGGCCGTTGGTGGTGTATTGACCCTGCTGGATAAGCGTTACAAACGGGTCAAGGCTCGTTCAGCCAGCAAGGCGGCTGTATCAGGCGGGGTGGGTGCGTGAAACATTGGAAAATTGCATTGCCGCTGGTATTCCTGGTGGTGCTGGCCATTTTTCTGGCGCAGGGACTGACGCGCGATCCGCGCAAACTGCCATCGGCCCGGGTTGGGAAGCCAGCGCCTGCTTTTAACCTGCCCGATCTGTACAAGGGTAGCGAACTGATGCATGTGCCTGAGCAGATGAAAGGCCGTGTATGGCTGCTCAATGTGTTTGCGTCGTGGTGCGGCGCCTGTGTGACAGAGCATCCCCGCCTGTTGAACCTGGCCAAGAGCGGCTATATCCCCATTGTCGGTCTCGCATACAAGGACGACACGGCAGAAACCCGGAAGTGGCTGGCCGAGCATGGCGGAGATCCCTACCTCTTCGTGGCCGTTGATCGGGATGGTTCTGTGGGTATCGAATACGGCGTGTATGGTGTTCCTGAAACCTATGTCATCGACAAAGAGGGCATCATCCGTCACCGTCATGTGGGTCCGGTGGATATCGAGTTCATGGAAAAACACGTCAAGCCGCTGATGGCAGACGCTTCAATGCCAGACTCGGATAGAGCAGTTGTCAAATTGGCAGGAGCGCAATAATGGACACACCGGTTCGCGTGGCAGATCAGGAATTCTCTCCGCCCGGCACCCTGGTGCGTACGCCGGAGATGGAAGCACGCTTCAAGGAGTTGGCGACCGAATTGCGATGTCTGGTGTGCCAAAACCAGTCGTTGGCCGATTCGCAGGCAGGCTTGGCTGAAGACCTGAAAGCCAAGGTTTACCAGCAGATTGCAGCCGGTAAATCGGATGCTGATATCAAGTCGTACATGGTTGAGCGGTATGGCGAGTTCATCCTGTACAAGCCGGCTTATTCTGCGGGCAACATCGCCCTGTGGGTGGGGCCGTTTGTCATTCTGGTGATTGCTGTGATTGCAGCAAGAGTCTGGCTGAAAACCAATAGCGCCAAGCCGTCGCCGGCGGAGCTGATTTCTCAGTCCGGACAGGACAAGGCACGCGACGAACTCGAGCAGTTGTATCGCAAGAGCAGCGGTGGCTGACACTGCTCGTCTTCAGCACATTGCAGCCTTAACGAACATCCGTATGCTGGATTGAGTATCTTTCGCTTTAGGCGTCCGGATTCGCTCCGGCGGTTCTCCCGCAAAAATTGCGCTCCTCAACGTTGACGCCCTCCGAACCCCGTCTTCGCGGGGCTTCGGCCCTTCGCGGATCAGTGATCCGCTCCGGGACGGTCGCTGCACGGTCGGGCGCAATTTTTCGGATGCGATCCGGCGGAGTCGATCTCCGAACGCCGTCTGACACGTAGTCGCATGTTCAAACAGCACTGCAACTCACGCCAACGGCTTGTATCTCAGTCGCTTGGGCTTGGCACCTTCTTCGCCCAGACGCTTGATCTTGTCCGCTTCGTACTCGTTGTAGTTGCCGTTGAAGAAGACCCACTGCGAGTCGCCTTCGCACGCCAGAATGTGCGTAGCGATCCGGTCTAGGAACCACCGGTCGTGGCTGATGACCATCACGCAACCGGCAAACTCCAGCAGCGCGTCTTCGAGTGAGCGCAGTGTTTCGACGTCCAGATCGTTTGACGGTTCGTCCAGCAGCAACACGTTGCCACCGGCGATCAAGGTTTTGGCCAGATGCAGGCGACCGCGTTCACCGCCGGACAGTTTGCCCACGATTTTCTGCTGGTCGCTGCCTTTGAAGTTGAAGCGGCCGATGT
>SXZD01000206.1 GCA_005788065.1 Burkholderiales bacterium | reverse complement strand
CGATGTTGAAGAGCTCGAATAAGGGGCGGTCGCCACTGAAGGCCTGCAGCTTGCCGTGCACTTGCGGAGCATACGTTTGGGCAAAGTCCATCAGGGCTTGGAGGTTTTCTCGTGAGTCGACCAGAATGGACTCGGTGTCTTCGCTGGAGAGGTCGCGCACTACGCGCTGCGCCAGTGTGAGGTCTTCATACAGCAGCGCCGGTGCGGGTTGCGAACGTGCTTTGCTCAGCACTTCTTTCCAGCGCAGTTGCAGGTATTCAATATCGGCTTTCAGCTCCGCTTCGCTGGCTTCTTCTGCATGCGTGCGAATGATGAAGCCACCTTTTTCACCGTCGGGCAGCAGGGCTTGCAGACGGCTGCGCAACTGCTCGCGCTCAGCCTCATTGTCGATGCGCTGTGAGATGCCGATGTGCGGGTCTTGCGGCAAATGCACCAGCATGCGACCGGCAATGCTGATCTGCGTGGAAAGCCGTGCGCCTTTGGTGCCGATGGGGTCTTTGATGACCTGCACAATGAGCGATTGCCCTTCGAACACCATCTTTTCGATCGGCGGCGGTGGCGGGCTGCCATTGCGGTTGCTGTGGTGATGTAAACGGTGCTCCCAGAGGTCGGCCACGTGCAGAAAGGCTGCACGTTCAAGTCCGATTTCAATGAAAGCCGATTGCATGCCCGGCAGTACTCGCACGACTTTGCCGAGATAGACGTTGCCTACAATACCGCGCGTTGCGGTGCGGTCGATATGCAATTCCTGCACGGTGCCGTATTGCACGACAGCCACGCGGGTTTCCTGAGGTGTGATGTTGATCAGTATCTGTTCATTCATGGCGGTGTGACCCCGGCCTGTTGCAGCAAAAGCCCCGTCTCGTGAAGGGGCAGACCTATGATACCCGTGTAACTGCCCCGCAGGCGAACCACAAATGCGGCAGCACCGCCCTGAATGGCATAGGCGCCTGCCTTGTCCAGCGGTTCGCCGGTGGCCACATAGGCATCAATTTGCCTGTCGCTCAGGTCGGCGAACAAGACGTCGGAACGGGTAGTGATTTGTACAGCCTGGCTACCTGGACCGGTTTGCAATCTGACGCTGGTCAACACCCGGTGCCACTGTCCAGACAGTTGTTTGAGCATGGCTTTGGCGGTTTTGGCGTCGCCCGGCTTGCCCAAGATGGCGCTGCCCAAGGCAACGGTGGTGTCTGCCACCAGAATGGGTGCTGGCGGTAAACCGCGCTTTTCCAGCCGGGCCCACGCCGCCTTGCCTTTGGCTGCCGTGACACGTTTGACATAAGCCAGCGGGCTTTCGCCGGGATTCACGGTTTCAAGTGCCTCGGCGTCTTCGGAGTCGTCGGGCAGCAATAACGCCGGTTCCATACCCAATTGTCCCAACAATTGCAGACGGCGCGGGGACTGGGAGGCCAGATAGAGGGTTGTCGGACTGGAGACCGGGCTTGCCGGTGTGATCGTAGTTGCAGTTGATCTGGATGTGCCGCGCCCTTTTTCGGCGTTGTTCATGACCCGCTTGCCGGCGTCGCCGGCTTGTTGAGCCCCGGTTGCCACAACACATCCGGTTGCCCGTTGTGACGGTTGATAACGCGCGCCAGCACAAACAGCAGGTCAGACAGCCGGTTCAGGTAACGTTGCAGCAGGTCGGGCACGACCTCATGGCTGGCCAGTGACACCACCCAACGCTCTGCACGGCGGCACACGGTACGTGCCACATGGCATTGGGCCGAGGCGCGGCTGCCACCGGGCAGGATGAATTCCTGCAGGCGGGGCAGGGTGGCATTGTGGTCGGCAATGCATTGGTCCAGCCGAACGAGTTGCGCTTCGGTCAGGTTGTTGAAGCCGGGGATGCACAGCGCTGCGCCCAGGTCGAACAGATCGTGCTGTATGCGCAGCAGTTCCATCCGCACGTCATCCGGAATGTTTTCACAGGCCAAAAGGCCCAGGCAGGAGTTCAATTCGTCCACGTCACCCATGGCCTGAACACGGGCATTGTCTTTGCGGGTACGGCTGCCGTCGCCAAGGCCGGTGCTGCCATCGTCGCCGGTGCGGGTGGTAATGCTGCTCAATCGGTTGCCCATGGGCGTCCTGCCAGAAACTGTGACTTCGATGCCGCACTTTAACGCAAAAACAGGGTGTTGGCAGAGGAGGGAGGTCAATTGTCCCGCCCGCCGTCTTCCCCTATACTCAGGGGAACAAGCAGGGGTCCTGGGTTGTGTGCAAAGCGACGTGTTTCTGATGCGCGGTGCATTCATGACCCGGGTGAGATCACACCCTCACACCTGTTACGGATAATGCCGCCGCAGGAAGCTCGCAGCATCATGGTTGCCGGGTCGTTTGCATTCTCAGTGTCTGATGGGCGCTGTGGGTCGACGGTTCAAACCCTCATGTCCAGGCTTTCAGCGGTTCACCAGAAGCAAAGGACAATCATGAACGCCAACCCCCAATTTCTCGCAGCCACCGCTACCGTCGACCAGGACGCGGTCAAGCCCCTGCCCAATTCGCGCAAAATCTATGTGCAGGGCTCGCGGGCCGACATTCAGGTGCCTATGCGCGAAGTGTCGCAGAGCGCCACACCGGCTGCTTTTGGCGCTGAACAAAACCCGCCTGTGTTTGTGTACGACTGCAGCGGTCCTTACACAGACCCCAACGCCCGTATTGATATCCGCTCGGGCCTGAAGCCCCTGCGCGAAAACTGGATTCTGGAGCGTGGCGACACCGAACTGCTGGCCGGCCCCACATCCGAGTATGGTCAGCAGCGCCTGCACGACCCCAAATTGGCCGAACTGCGTTTCAACCTGAAGCGTCAGCCGCGCCGTGCGGTCAGTGGTGCCAACGTGTCGCAGATTCACTATGCGCGCAAGGGCATCATCACCCCCGAAATGGAATACATCGCCATCCGCGAAAACCTCAACCGCGAACGCTACATCGAAACGCTTCGCGAAGCGGGTCCGCAGGGCGGCAAACTGGCCGACCTCTTGCTGCGTCAGCACCCCGGTCAGTCGTTTGGTGCAGCCATTCCGGCGCAGATCACCCCCGAGTTTGTGCGTTCTGAAAT
>SXZD01000205.1 GCA_005788065.1 Burkholderiales bacterium | reverse complement strand
GGCAGCATCACCGGCAGGGTCATCGCCGCCATCGTCAGGCCGGCGACCCGGGCCGGCAGGCGCGCCAGCGCCGTCGCCGCCATGGTGCCGATCAGGGTGGAGATCACGCCGACCACCGACTGCGAACGCTGGGGCATGAATGTGAGCTATGCCGTGCAGCCCAGCCCGGATGGTCTGGCGCAAGCCTTCCTGATCGGCGAGCAGTTTGTCGGCAACAACGACAGCGCACTGGTGCTAGGCGACAACCTGTTCTACGGGCACGATCTGGGCAAACAGTTGCACAATGCCGGCACCCAGAGCAACGGAGCAACCGTATTCGCCTATCCGGTTCACGACCCAGAGCGCTACGGCGTTGTTGAATTCGATGACAAATGGCAGGCCGTTTCCATCGAGGAAAAACCCGCCAAACCCAAAAGCCGCTATGCCGTAACAGGCCTTTATTTTTACGACAGGCAAGTGGTGGACATTGCCAAGTCCATCAAACCCTCCCCGCGTGGCGAACTGGAAATCACCGATGTGAACCGTCACTATCTTGAACAGGGGCAATTGAAAGTGGAAGTGATGGGCCGCGGCCACGCCTGGCTGGACACCGGCACACACGTCTCCCTGTTGGAAGCCGCCCAATTCATCCAGACCCTTGAAAAACGTCAGGGCCTGAAAATCAGTTGCCCGGAGGAAATCGCCTGGCGCAACAAGTGGATTTCAGACGAACAACTGCAAAAATTGGCAGCACCACTCATCAAGAGCGGCTACGGTCAGTACCTCATCAATCTGCTCGAACAACGGGTGTTCTGATGAAAGTGCACCCCACCGGCATCGACGGCCTGCTGCTGCTTGAGCCCACCAAGTTCGGCGACGACAGAGGCTATTTTTTCGAGAGCTTCAACGAGAAGCGGTTTGCGGAAAACGTCGGCGACTATACCTTCGTGCAGGACAACCAGTCCGGCTCAGTGCGCGGTGTGCTGCGCGGCCTGCACTATCAACTGGAACCGCAGGCGCAGGGCAAGCTGGTGCGCGCTGTCAGCGGTACCGTGCTGGATGTCGCGGTGGACATACGCCGCAGTTCACCCACCTTTGGCAAGCACTATGCCGTTGAACTGACCGGCGAAAACAACCTGCAACTGTGGATACCGCCCGGTTTTGCCCATGGTTTTGTAACGCTGAGCGACACCGCGGTTTTTCAGTACAAAGTGACGCGTTACTGGAGCAAAGACCATGAACGCTGCATCGCATGGGACGACCCTGAACTGGGCATCGACTGGAAACTGGACATGGCGCCCCTGCTCTCAGCCAAGGACACCCAGGGTACCCGGTTCGCAGAAGCGGATATGTTTGCCTGAAAAAATTGTATTTATTTTCAGCAGCTTGGAATTTTACCCCCCAGAAAATCGATAATTTCTGCTTGCCAGCACACACCCGCAGTGATTAACTGGTGTGGCATTCGAATGACATACCCAATCTGACTGAATCCGCTTGGGTCAGACGACAGTAGAATCAGGGAATGAACCATTTCGGGGGGAAACGATGAAAACGTTTCTGCGTGCTTCTTGTCTGAGCCTGTTGCTTGTGGCGTCTGCTGCGTCAGCCCAAAGCGACAACGGCATCTATAACATGTATGGCAGTCTGGGTACCGAGGGCGTGGGCGTGGGCCTATCTTTTGCAGCCCGGCCATCATGGAACCTGCGGGCTGAACTCAACACACTGGGCACCAACCGCGATCTGGATGTGGACGGCACGACCTATCGACTGGATATCCGGCACATCAGCCAGTCCCTGCTGTACGACTATCGGCCTTATCAGGGCTCGTTTCGCCTGACCACAGGTGTGGGTATCAACCAGAGCAGGCTGGATTTCAGCGGTCGCGTGTTCAATTCGCCGGGTTCGCCATTGTTCAACATGGGGGGCACTAACACAGCGGATGTGCGGGGACGCATCGAACTGCCACCGGTCATGCCCTATGTCGGCCTCGGAGTGGGCTTGGGAAAGACGCGTTCAGGTATCGGTTTTTACGCAGATCTGGGCGCTTATATTGGCTCACCCAAGCTGAAGTCGTTTGAAACCCCGCAAGGCTACGATTCAAGTCAAAACCGCCGCGACCTCGAGGAAGAACTTCGCTCCATCAAGGTCTATCCGGTCGGCAAGATCGGTATCAACTACCAGTTCTGAAAGGTTTAAAGGGGCGTCAGCGGATACCGGCAGCCCCCTTCCGGCCTGACACACTCCGCGCGACTCACCCACCCAACTTAACCGCCTCCAGCATGGTTTGAACCGCCTGGTCGGCTTCCTGCTGAGTCTGCGCCTCAGCCATGATGCGAAGTAAAGGCTCAGTGCCGGATGCTCGCACCAGCGTCCTGCCCTTGCCCTTCAGCGATGCGTCCACTTGCTGTTTGGCCGCAACGAGGCTGGCGTCTTCCTGCCATTTATAGCCGGGTTGGGTTTTGACGTTTTTGAGCACTTGGGGATACATCTGAAGATCGGCGGTCAGTTCGGGCAGCGACTTTTCAGCTTCCAGCATGGCAATCAGGATTTGCAAACCGCTGAGTATGCCGTCGCCGGTGGTATGGCGATCGAGGAACAGCAGGTGGCCAGAACTCTCACCACCCAAAGCCCAACCGTGCTTGATGAGCAATTCATGCACATAGCGGTCGCCGACATTGGCCCGTTCAAAGTTGATGCCCTTGCGCTGAAGCGCCAATTCCAGACCGACGTTGCTCATCAGGGTACCAACCACACCTGGCACAGCCCCGCTGCTCTGCAAACGCTCCATGGCTAGCACGTAGAGCAGTTCGTCCCCGTTGTAGATACGCCCATTGCCATCAACGACGATGAGTCGGTCAGCATCGCCGTCCAGCGCCAAGCCGATGTCAGCCCCCGTCTCCAGCACCACTTGCTGGATATGTTCCGGATGCGTGGCGCCCACTTGGTGATTGATGTTGAAACCGTCAGGCTTGTTGGCGGTGAGCGTAACGCTTGCGCCCAGTTCTGTCAGTACATGCCCTGCGATGTGATAAGCCGCGCCGTTGGCGCAATCGACCGCAATTTTGAGACCGCGGAAGCTCATGCCGTAGGGAACGGTTCCCTTGCAGAATTCGATGTAGCGGCCGGCTGCATCATTCAACCGGGTGGCCTTGCCGAGTGACTCGGATGAGCGACACTGCATGGGAACATCCAGCAGCGCCTCAATGCCGGACTCGACATCATCCGGCAGCTTGGTGCCGGCTGCGGAAAAGAACTTGATACCGTTATCATAGAAGGGGTTGTGCGAGGCACTGATAACCACACCCGCATCCAGCGAGAGGGTTCGGGTCAGGTACGCAACGCCGGAAGTCGGGATGGGACCCGCCAGTACAACATCGACACCCGCCGCTGAGAAACCCGCTTCCAGGCTGGCTTCGAGCAGATAGCCGCTGACGCGCGTGTCTTTGCCGATGAGAACAGCCGGACGCTCGCGGTTGGATTGGGCCACCAGCACACGGCCGGCTGCATTGCCCAGTCGCATCACGAATTCGGGGGTGATGGGCGCCTCGCCCACTCGACCGCGAACGCCATCGGTGCCGAAATATTTCCGTGCCATGTGTCTCTGCCTTCTTATATGCGTAGTGCCGATATTGTAACGAATGCATCACGGACGGATAACCATCATGAGCAAATCCACACCCACATCCCGTGAATTCAGGTTACAGACTACGCGGTTCCGCCAAGGCATCCGCGACTACCAAAGCGTCGAGGGTGGCGCGAACGTCATGCACGCGAACAACCCGCGCGCCCAACTCTGCCGCACGGACGGCGGCCGCCACAGAACCATACACCCGCTGGTTTGCGTCTGTCTGCTGGGTAAGCGTACCGATCATTGACTTGCGCGAAACGCCTATCAGCACGCCTGAGGCCATGGCAGCGAACCGGGGGGTGGCCTTGAACAGATCGATATTGTGCTGCAGCATCTTGCCAAAACCGAAACCCGGATCGACCAGCAAACGGTCGGGGGCAACGCCCTGCCCGCGCAGAACATCAATCTGCTGTTGCAAAAACGCTGCCACCTCAAGCACACAGTCTGCGTAGACCGGCGCCTGCTGCATGGTGCGCGGCTGACCTTGCATGTGCATGATGACGCCACCACAGCCAGACGAGCTCAGCACAGCCTGCGAAGCGGCATCCTTGAAGCCGGACACGTCATTGAGAATATCCACGCCGATGTCGGCGCCTTTGCTCATGATATCCGCCTTCATGGTGTCCAGTGACAGCGGAATCTGCCATTTCGCCAGTTCTGTGAGTACTGGCTCAAGCCTGCCCCACTCCCTGTCTGCGTGCACAGCAGCCGCCCCGGGGCGGGTGGACTCAGCGCCGATGTCGAGGATGTCTGCACCCTCATCGAGCAATTGCCTTGCATGCCGCAGGGCATTGTCGAGGTCGGTAAACTGTCCGCCATCGGAAAACTACTCGGGCGTGATGTTCAGCACGCCCATGATGAGCGGCCGCCTGCGACCGGTCTGCTGCCAAATCGGCCACTGCAAAACAAAACGGGCGGTCTTCCAACCGCCCGTCTGTTTGTGTGTTTCAGAAGTCTGAACCACTGTTGGGAGCATCAGGCTGCCGGCGCCGCTGCGTTCCCCGGTGCAACACCACCGGGAGGACGGTTGCCGCCGTTACCGGGTGGTTGCATGCCCGGCTTGGGCTGGCGCACCGGCCGACCTTCCATGATGTCGTCAATCTGGTCGGCATCGATGGTTTCGAACTCCAGCAGCGCGTTGGCCATGGCGTGAACCTTGTCACGGTTGGTGTCAAGGATGTGTCGCGCACGATCGTACTGGGTATCAATGATGGAGCGGATCTCGGCATCCACCTTCTGCATGGTGGTTTCAGACACATGCGTCGTCTTGGTAATAGAGCGTCCGAGGAACACTTCACCCTCGTTTTCGGCATACACCATCGGACCGAGCGTTTCGCTCATGCCGTAGCGGGTCACCATGTCGCGGGCAATCGCTGTTGCACGCTCGAAGTCGTTGGATGCACCGGTTGTCATCTGGTTCATGAACAACTCTTCAGCAATGCGACCACCAAACAGAACTGCAATGGTGTCCTGCATGCGCAGCTTGTCCATGCTGTAACGGTCAGACTCCGGCAACTGCATGGTCACACCCAAGGCACGGCCGCGGGGACTGATGGTGACCTTGTGCACGGGGTCGGTCTTGGGCAGCATGCGCGCCACAATGGCGTGACCGGACTCGTGATACGCCGTGTTGCGACGCTCTTCTTCGGGCATGACCAGAGAACGGCGCTCTGCACCCATGATGATCTTGTCCTTGGCTTTCTCGAAGTC
>SXZD01000204.1 GCA_005788065.1 Burkholderiales bacterium | reverse complement strand
CCACCGGTTTGTGCTGCTGCAGCAAATGCGTGATGGTTGCCGTGTCGCGGATGTCGCCTTGAACAAATGTGATGTGCTTGCCGGTGAGTTCCTCGACCCGCTTGATCGATTCGGCTGATGCGTTGCACAGGTTATCAAGCGCCAGCACATGGTAGCCGGCCTGCAGCAATTCCAGGCAGGTGTGGGAGCCGATATAACCGGCTGCACCGGTTACAAAAATGGTTTGTACGCTTGGGTTCATGGTGTCTGTGGCGTCCATTTGATTTGCGTTTTTTGGGTGCTGCTGAATGTACTTTTATGTACGTTTTCTGTGTTCGCTTTTGAAAAAACAGCCCGTGGACAGGAGTGTAACGCAGTGTGGGTTCCAATCTGACTGTTTCAAGTTACCGGTCGGAAACGTTTGCAAACAGATTTACTTTGCAGCACCATTTGCAGCTTGTATGGAGATCCCTATGTCCACCCGTTGGTATGTTGTATTCACCAAGCCTCGCTTGGAAGCGCTGGCTCAAGAGCACCTGATGAATCAGGGCATGGACGCCTGGTATCCGCGTGCGCGTGTCGTCAAACGCCGTGCGACGGGGCGCGAGGAAGTGGTCGAGTCCATGTTTCCGCGTTACATTTTTGTGGAGTTGACGCAGGGTCAACATCATTTTGCAAAAATCCGTTCCACGCGCGGCTGTATTGACCTTGTTCGGTTTGGTTTTGAATACAAGCCTGTGCCGGTGGGTTTTGTGGAAGCCTTGCGATCGCAATGCGATGAAGAGGGCTTGGTGCCGCTGGAATCCAAAACGGTCAAACTTCAGGCGGGCTCGAAGGTGATGTTGCTCGATGGTGCGATGGCCGGTTTGGTCGGCGAGTTGCGATCTTACAAAGCGGCTGACCGCGTCATTGTGCTGATGAATCTGATGGGCAGTGTTGCGCAGGTTGAAGTGCCTGTAGACAATATTGAACTGGCATGAGTCAGTTTTGCATGCGTGAAGATTTCCGGTGGGTGACATCATGACGCGGGGTATGGATCTGCATTGGCATACGCTGGGCGCGCATTTGTTGCAGGTGGATTTGCGCAAGGGGAACTCGCTGCGGACTGCTTCACCGCATGGAGATTCGCAGCAGGCAGCTTCATGGCAGACCGATTCACGGCGGGCAGATTCGCAGCACGCAGATTTTCTACCGGCTGATGTCGCGTCCGCCGAGTGTCCGCTTTTCTACGTCAGTCCGCTGATACCTCAATTTCCCGATCGTCCTCCGCGCGCCGGCGTTCCTGTCATGTTTCCGCAGTTTGCAGATCGTGGCGCGGGGCCGAAGCATGGCATCGTGCGTATGGTGCCGTGGGTGTCTGCTGGTCTAGATGCATGGACCTTGCATGTGCCCCCACAGCCCGATCAGCATTGGTTGGGCGATGCTCACTTGCGCGTTTCGGCGCAGATTGAAAGTGGTCTTGGGTTGAGCGATGCGAGCGCTGACGCTACACCACAATCATCCCCACATTTACAGCGGGCGATGCGCGATGCAGCGTCTGCATCAATCAAGTTAACGCTTCAATTCGAAGTTGAAAATGTCGGTGGCGATGCGTTTTCGTTTACGGGTGGTTTGCATCCGTATTACGCCGTCAGCGATGTAACGCAATTGCGCATAGAAGGTTTGGACGGTGTGCCGTTTGATGACCGTTATGGCGCGCAGATATCCGTGGCCGATGAGTTTCTGCACGGACAGGCATTTGAACGTCTCTATCTGCGCGCTGACACCTTGGTTATGGTCGATGATGCGCGGCGCGTGCGCATGTCCGCTACCGGGTTCGATAACTGGATGGTGTGGAACCCCGGTATTGAGTTGGCGAAGGGGCTGCCGGATTTGCCCGATGCAGATTGGCAGCGGTTTGTGTGCATCGAGCCGGTATGTGCGGGTAGGGCGGTGATAGTCGCTGCCGGTGAGCGCTTTGTGGGCACCGTTACGCTGGAGCAGCATGTGCTGTGATGCTGTTGCTCTAGTGGCATTGCAGTACGGTGGTCTTTGAGGCTGCCCAGCGATGCCGCTGCTCCGGGCGGCATTGTAGAGCAGCGGTTTTGGAGACTGCCCGGTGATGCCGCTGCTCCGGACGACATCTCGCTATTTCCAACCTCAACCCTTCCAGATTCGTCCAAGTCGTCGTCAAGCGACAACTTGGCCCCTTGCACTCGCGTTCGCATGCGAACGCAGGAGTGCCGCGGTGTCATCTGGTGCGGGGTCGGTTGGGCTCGACGTCTGACTGTCCGGACAGTCGCCATCACCGGGCAGCCTCCTTGAAAGTCGCTCAGGCGCGCCCGCATTGCGGCGCAAACAAGCGCCTAAGTCGCAAAAGGGTGTTCGGAAGTTGACTCCGGCGGATCGCATCCGAAAAATTGCGCCCGACCGTGCAGCGACCGTCCCGTAGCGAATCACTGATTCGCGTAGGGCCGAAGCGCCGCGAAGACGGCGTTCGGAGGGCGTCAACGTTGAGGAGCGCAATTTTTGCGGGAGAACCGCCGGAGCAACGACGGACGCCCAAGACGTACCGTACTAACCCCCGCCTAGGCACTAGCCAGAGGAACGACGGACGCCCAAGACGTACCGTACTAACCCCCGCCTAGGCACTAGCCAGAGGAACGACGGACGCCCACGATGCACTGCACTCAACTCAGCATGCGTACTAGCCGTCGCAACGACGGGCCCCCAAGACGTACCGCATCGCCCGCTGCAACGCCGGCCACCCCCCGCGCTACAATGCTGCGAACGAAAGATCCCGGAGACACAGATGAGCACCATGCGAGCCCTCTCAGAGCAAAGCGGCATACAGTTTGGCACCAGCGGCGTTCGCGGTTTGGTCAGCGGCCTCACCGACGAATTGTGCTACGCCTGGGGTCAGGCATTTCTCAACAGCGTTGCCACCGGCGCACAGCGAATTGCAGTCGGCCACGACCTGCGCCCCAGCAGCCCGCGCATCTGCGCTGCCATCATGCAGTCTATCAGCGACGCAGGCTGCGAGCCCATCTTCATCGGCGCACTGCCCACACCCGCACTCGCGCATTATTGCATCACACACAGCATGCCCGGCATCATGGTCACCGGCAGTCACATTCCATTCGATCGTAACGGTATCAAGTTCTATCGCGCCGACGGTGAAATCGGCAAAGACGACGAACAGGCGATTCTGAATGCTTCAGTAAACGTACCCGCACGCCTGTCGCCCGCTGCACTTCCCACAGTAGACCCCGCTGCACTGCATGCCTACGTGCAACGTTATGTTCAATTTTTCGGATCAACAGCGCTGACCGGCAAGCGTATCGCCGTCTACGAGCATTCCAGCGTGGCCCGCGACGTACTGCGCACCATACTGGAAGGTATGGGCGCACAGGTGCTGTCGCTCGGTCGAACCGATACCTTCGTCCCCATCGACACCGAAGCGGTACGGGCAGAAGACGTTCAACAGGCGGCCGCATGGGCGGCAGAACATACATTTGATGCGCTCGTGTCCACCGACGGCGATGCCGACAGACCGCTCATCGGCGACGAGAACGGCGTCTGGATGCGCGGTGATGTCGTCGGCATTCTGTGTGCCCAAGCGCTTGGCGCAGACGTCGTGGTAACACCGGTCAGCAGCAACACGGCAGTGGAAAAATGCGGCTCATTCAAGCAGGTCGTGCGAACCCGCATCGGCTCGCCGTATGTCATTGAAGGCATGGAGCAGGCCGCTGGCAGCATTATCTGCGGTTACGAAGCCAACGGCGGTTTTCTGCTGGGTAGCCGCGTGGCGCAAAACAGCGTTCAGTTAACTCAGCTACCCACACGCGACTCGGTACTCCCCATGCTGGCACTGCTGGTGCAATCTGCAAAGCAGGGCGTTCCCATGTCGGCGTTGTCGGCCGGTTTACCGCAGCGTTTTACTGCAAGCGACCGCATTCAAAACGTACCGACTGACTGGAGCAAACAACTGCTTGCGAAGTTAACTCAAGATGCGGCAAGCGTTGCGAGCCTGATGGCGCCCGACGCTGGCAACATGGTTGGGCAAGACGAAACTGATGGCTTGCGCATCACCTTTGCCAATAGCGATATTGTGCATTTGCGCCCGTCGGGGAACGCGCCTGAATTGCGCTGCTATGCCGAGTCGGAGTCGGCAGGCCGGGCGAAGATATTGTGCGATGCCTGCCTGGCGCGTGTGTCCAAGCGACTTGCAGGATGATCAGTGTAAAGTATTGACGCTGTCTGCGCACTGTTCGCTCATGCCAGACCCGTCACTCGCCACGCGTCACTCGTCACTTATGTTTCAGCACGCCTGCACGGTACCGAATATGCTCGTCAATGAAACGCGCCATGAAAACCCGGACGTACTCACCTGAACTTGGCAATCAAGGCTTTGTCGCTAACACGCCCATCAAAGCCGCTTTCCTTGCGCTGCGCAAACAGTGACTTGTCCTGCGGGTTGGTCGGTTTGCGGTCTTTGTCCACATCCACTTCCACCAGCACGGCATTGGGGTTGTAAGCAAGTTGCGATTGCTGTTGTGCGATCAGCGTCAGCTCGGTGTCGGCATAGTGGCTGTGATAAGCAGCATGAAAAAGTGTATCGCCGCCGTATACACCCTGAACCCATGTGCGTCGTACCAGACCAAAACCTGCCAGCTGCCCAAACCACTTGCCGTCGTTGAAAGCCAGCAGCCCTTTGTTCTGTGCCTGCAGCACATGCAAGGCCAGCGCAAGCCACTGTCGACCGGGAAACGCATCCTGCGCAACATACACAACAAACGGTGCATCACTCAGCGCAAACGCGTCGTTGCAGGTTTGTAGAAAACCTTTGCCGGCATCATCTTCAATCAGCAGAAGCCGGCCCGCGCAGTTGGCACGCTGGGCCAGTACCGGTGCAATTTTTCGGGCGGCGGTCCAGTCGGTGAGCGGCATGAATACATCGACATGCGCGGTCGTGCCGTTGTCATGTTCCGAACGAAACATATCCGCAAGCTGACTGGAGCATCCCTCAACAATGCTCAAACTGTTTGCATGTGTTTGACTCATCGAATCACGTCCTGTTGCGCCCGTAGGCATCATGCGAGGATACCCATTCATCCGACAGGATGGCCGACAGCAGCGACAGGTCGCCGGCCAGCACGGTGGCACCGATGATCTCTGCCAGCTTTTTTGCGTTTCCATCACCGTGGCAGCCCAGCAGTTTGAGGCATTCTGACTGCGTGGGCAGATGCGTACCCCCCCCGCGCGTACCGCAAATGACAGAAGGCAGGGTACAGGAATAGTACAGATCGCCTTCGGGCGTGATATCCATGAACGTAAAGCCTGCATGGCTTTCCACCACATTGGCCTCGTCTTGCCCGGTGGCGATAAACAGCGCTGCAATGCCATTGGCTGAATGCGGGCCGCTGTAGGCCGAGCCTGCCAACTGGTTGCCGATGGCACTGCGTTGACGTTGCCGGAAAATGGTTTCCGGCGTGGTGCGCGCCATGGTCTGCAACACTTCACGTTTGACCACAGCCTCTGCAATCACACGCTTGCCGCGGCTGTGCATCAGGTTCATGTGCGAATGTTTTTTGTCGGTTTCAATCGCGCCACTCAGCGCGAAGTGCCGCACCGGCACCGGGCTGTTGGCGCGTATGTATGCGCTGGCTGCATGCGTGGCTTTGCCGGTCATGTTCTGGCCGGCCGCATCGCCTGTGCTGTAGTTGAACCGTGCATACACCATGCGCGCAATCTGCCAGGTCTGGATGTTCTGCAGCTTTCCCACGGAGGTGGTGGCCTGTGCGGCGGTGGCGATGTCAGCTTGATGGCTTTGCAACCATTGCACAAAACTGCGGGCATCGCGCGCATTGTCGAATTCGAAAACAGGCGCACGCTGCATGTTGTCGTCCAGCACCGTGACGGTCACGCCGCCAGATTCCGACAGCATGCGCATGCCGCGGCTGTAGGATGCCACCAGCGTGCCTTCGGTGGTGGCCAGTGGCACATAAAACCAGCCCTGTGCATGTTCGCCGTGTATGAGTACCGGGCCCGCAACGCCGACAGGCATCTGCACCACGCCGATGAAGTTTTCTGTGTTGCTTTTCAGCTGGGCTGGGGGCAGGGAATAGTGTGCTGTGTGGGCGAAGTCTGCGCCGGTCTTGTCCGTCAAAAACTGGCGACGCGCCTGGGCCGCGTCTTCGGTGTAGTTGTCGTCGAAACGGGGAATGGAGGCGCGGGTGGTTTTGTCGGTCATGGCGTTTCCGGTTTGTCGCCGTACACACGCCTGACATGAGCGCCTTGCTTCTCAGGCGGCTGCGGTCAGGGTTGCCGGCAGGTTTTCATCCGGCACAGCATATCTCAAAACCGCCTGACATCCTCGGGAGACAGCAGGTTCTGGAAGTTGACCATGGTCAGAGGTTTGGCCAATGTGCCAAACAGGTGCAGCGCCAGTCCCAGACCGATAAAAACATAGGTAGCAGTGCGGCTCATGACGGTTTCTCCTTCCGGGCAGGCGATGTGGACGGTCGCGCTGGACCCACCGCATTCAGAGGTTGCCGGCGCTCATGTCTGCCGGGCGCAAACCTGCTTGCCCATGGCTTCATTCAACCGCAATTGAGCTGAAAAACACAGTAAATGCCTTGAGCGTGTGCTCTAAATGTGGGGGTGGTGCGTCAGTGACCGCTTGCGGTGTTCAACGGCACCTCAAACCAGAAAGTGGAGCCTGCCCCCAGCGTGCTTTCGACACCCACACAGCCCTGCATCAGCTCCGCCAGATGCTTGGTGATGGTCAGCCCCAAACCGGTTCCCTTGGTTGAATTGCCATCGAACGTACCGCTGGTCTGGTTTTCCAGTTGGTGATAGGCATTGAACATGGTGCGCAGGTCCTCTGCGCTGATACCCGGTCCGGTATCGATGACGCTGAAGCGCACCCGCACTGCATCGGCCTGCTGCGCCACCGCCGCAATCTGCAGGGTAACGCTGCCCTGTTGCGTAAACTTGACGGCATTGCCGACCAGATTGGACAGCATTTGCTGCAGGCGCAACTCGTCGGCCACGGCGATCTGACACTCAGCAGGAATATGGCATTGCAAGCGGATGCCAAGATTTTTGTTGTCGGCTGCTGCCTGAAACAGGTTGACCACGTTCTCGCCGAGTTGGGTCAACTGCACCTCGGTGAGTTTGAGCTTCATGGCACCGGCTTCAACCTTGGAGAGGTCCAGGATGTCATTGAGCAGCTTGATCATGCTGTCGGCAGACCGCTTCATGGTGTCCAATACACGGCCGCGTTTCTCCGGTTGCAGACGGGGGTCGCCCAACAACTGGATTGAGCTGTAGATACCGTTCATGGGGGTGCGTATCTCGTGCGACATATTGGTCAGAAAGCGGCTCTTGGCTGTGTTGGCGTTTTGCGCAGCCGTACGGGCGAACTCGGCATCAGCGGTCACCTGCTTGAGTTCTGTTTCACGCAGGTTACGTTCTGTCTGGTCGTCCAAGATCGCCACGGCTGCGATGCATGCGCCGTCGGCGTCTATCACCGGTTCACAGATCAGGCGGTACCAGCTCGTTCCCGAGTCGCTGCCCACAGGCAGTTCGCCTTCCATGAACGTGCGCTTGCCGGCCAGTGCGGCACGGCAGGTTTGCAGGAAGGCATCAGGCAGGGGCAGGGTGCCGTCGGCCGGATCGCGGTAGTGCGACATGGCGCCCAACAGCAGCGTGGCCTGCGTGTTCTCGACATCGACCCGCAGATTGCGGTCGAATTGAAACACCGCGTAGGGCGCATTCTTGAGCACGGTTGCATAGCGGGCATTGGTGATGCGCAGGCTGGATTCCAATGCGCCCTGTTCGGTGATAGCGTCATCGCGGGTAGCGCGGGTGTTGCTCATGGTCTCTACAAACACAGCCAGCATGAGGGCAGCCATGGCTGCCATCGCATAGGCAGCTGACTGCAAATAGCCACTGGACTGAACCCATTGCGCATAGTCGCTGAACAAGGGCGCCACCTGATCGATTGACGGCACATAACCCAGCGCGAAATTGAGCAGCACCACCTCTCCGGCCAGCAGATAGAAATGCCAGAGCACCAGCATCTGGACAAACTGTGAGCGGTGGTTGCCAATGAAAGCGCGGATCCATGCCCGCAGTCCGTTGCCGGCGGGAACCCGCTCGACGAAGGCCCAACCGTGCGTCTCCCAGCTGTTGAACACCATCAGCAGGCCCATCCACTGCAGCGCATAAAGTTCCTCGGTCAATGGGCCGGATGGGCCGTTTTGGCTGTTGAGCATGCGAAACGACATGCAGATGATGGTTGTAAAAACAACGTGCGCCAGAATGCGTATGAAAGGTGTCTTGCTGAGCAAAAATGCAAGGTAGTAGATGATGATGGTGCTGCCAATTGTCATCATCAGATAGGACGCAACGTCGTTTGCACCCAAAGTGCCGATGCGCGCGCCGCAAACGTACCATGTCATGATGCCGGCCGGTGCCAGCGTCAGGCCGCCAAAGCTGATGCCGAAAATGCCGGACGCCTTCAGCAGGGTGCCCTGGGGTTCGCGCCGTATCATGCGCCCCCACGCCCATGCGGACGCAAAGAACGAAGCCAGTGCCAACAGCTCAAACCCCAGCAGCAGGGCAATGCTGCCGCCAGTGGAGAGAGGGTGGGTTGTGAGTTCGGCGCCGTTCATTCGGTTCGTTCAGAGTTGGGTCGTGGCATCCTCGCGAGATTGGAGCTCATTATAATCAACAACGTAGAGCAGGGTGGTTGCTGCATACGGAAATGCCTGCAGGACCAGCATCAGCAACCAGGCGCTCTGGCTGCCAGAATCGCCAGACACAGGCGGGGGGCGCATCTGCAGCAGCGTGGCGACGCCCAGTAGCGAGCACAGCAGCAGAACTTCCTGCTGCATTAGCAAGCGCAGCAAACCCGTCAGCGGGCCACTTCGTTCGATATCCCGTGGCTTGTGTCCTGCATGATCTGCGAGTTTGTCGACCGACTTGCCGCCAGAGATGGCTTGAGCACCGTTGGTGTTTGTAGACAAGTGCGTCTTGGGTGTCACTACAAACGCAGCCCGCTTGGCTAGCAAACCCCTGAGAACGCCCTTGGCAATCGTGTGGGACAGTGCCATGCCGGCCAGTGCAGCACCGCCCCATTGCATCAGTCCACCGCCGATACGTTTGCGATACAGGGCGGGTCCGGCGATCATCCGGAATGCCAGCAGAGCCAGCGGTGCCAGCATGAACAGGGGCATGGGCGCACCAAATTGGTTCGGCGCTGTCAGCATGCCAGCCGACCACAGCAGTGCAGCCAGTGTCATGAACAGATGCAGGGTATCGCCCCACCAGGGCAGCCAACCGGCAACAAAATGGTAGCGCTGGGCCAGGGTCAAACTCTCTCGACGGGGCCTTTTCACGTCGTTGCCTGCCTGAAAAATACGGGTCTGGGTGTCTGGGCTTTTAGCGGGAGCCGTGGGTTTGTCACATCGACTTTGCCCGCTTGCAATCAGTTCCGCGTGTGTCCGCATGATCTGCATGGCGCCGCAGGCCCAGCGGTAACGCTGCCGCAGGTAGGCCTGACTGTCGGCGGGCAAGAGGCCTGCGCCCATGGCTTGGTCGATGTACAGCGCGCGTGCGCCGGTAGCCAATATGCGCAGACCCAGTTCGGTGTCTTCGCAGATGCAGTCGGTGTTCCACCCATTGAGTTTGCGCAGCGTGGCGGCACGTATGAGTGTCATGGTGCCGTGCTGGATGATGGCATTGCGTTCGTGTCGGTGGTGCATGCCGATACGGAAGAAGGTATCGTATTCGGCACTCATCATGTGCTGCAGCGTGCTGTTGTCGGTCATGCGATGCGTTTGCGGCGCCTGGATGATGTCGATGTCATCCTGTGCAAAGTATCCGCCGACCGACGCAATCCAGTCACGTGCAACCACATAGTCGGCATCCACCACCGCGACCCACGCGGCGTCCGGATGCGTCAGTTCCAGCGCCAGGTTAAGCGCACCGGCCTTGTAGCCTGCAAGCCGTGCTTCGTGACGGAAATGGACGCTGCAATGGGGTAGCGTCAACTGCAGGTCGTAGGATCCGTCTTTCTCTGATGTCGTGCCGGATGTGGCGGCTGATGTGCTGCTGCGGCCGCTGGCGTTACCGATGGCGAGCTGCCGCGCCAGCATGTCCACAAGAAAATCGCGCACGGGCGTCCAGCAGGCCGGGTCTGTGGTGTTGTTGTCGACGATCACGATCTGCAGGTTGTTCCAGCGCAGATCCAGCAAACTCTGCAGGGTGGCAATCACCATCTGTGGCGGTTCATTGCAGCAGGCTACATGAATACTGACCAAGGGTTGGGTCAGGGGTTCAAGCAAGGGTTTGGTCTGTGCAGAAAAACGCAGTTGTCCGTCCCAGAATGTGTCTGCAAATTCCAGTGTCTGCGCAATCAGCACCAGTGCCATCAGCGCGGTCGGTATGAGCATCAGTGCCCACACGGTCAGCGATGTCGGTGTGAGGTAGTGGGAGAGCGGCTGCGTCAGCATCAGCGCGAGACCTGCACCGATGCATTGCATGACGGCAGCAACCGTGAGTCGCGCACGCAGATGCAGATAGCCCAGTTTGCTCAGCAGCGTGATACAAAGCGTCGCTGCAATCAGGCACGCCAGCAGGGTCTGCCAATACCCAAGCGGCGCGGACTCTTGTGGTACGGGCAGGTGTCGGCCATATAGCCATTTCGCCACTTCAAATTTCAGTTGCCGGCCAGCGTTCAACAGACCCCAGTATGCGCCTGCCTCTCCTTCGATGGTTACTTTCCAGGGTTGGTCGATGGCTTCCATCAGGAAGTAACGGGGCAAGTCGTGTGCGGGTATTGCATGCGACAGGGGCTGCTGGTTTTGCCCTGCGTTGGCTGATTTTGGGAGTGGGTTCAGATCATCGATCCTGTCGAGGAAGGTCCGCAAAAAATAAGCCTGAGCCTGTGGATTGGCGACCGCTTTTCCCCTGTCAGGTCCGCCGGATGGCCAGCCGGTTTCGCCGATGACGATCATCTTGTCCGGAAAGCGCTGCTGCACCTGACGGTAGCGGTCAAACACATAGTCGACAGCCTGCTCGACTGGAATGCCCTCCCAGTAAGGCAAGAGGTGAATGGTAATGAAATCCACGTGATCGGCCAGTTCCGGATGTGCCAGCCACACATGCCAAGGCTCTGCGGTGGAGACCGGTTGGGGAACGGATTGCCTGACGGTTGCCAGAGCGTCTATCAGGTGGCTCAGCGAAACGCGGTTCTGCAATTGTGTTTCATTACCGACGATCAGGGCTTGCAAGTTGGCGTGTGATGCGGATTTACGGGCTATCTGTATGGCGGTGTCGATCTCGGCCTGGTTGCGTGATGCACTGTCGGACAGCCAGATGCCGAGCGTGATGCGCATGTCATGGGATTGAGCCAATGCAGGTAGCGGTTTCCATTCGAGTGCACTGTAGGTACGGATGTGGCGCGTCAGGTGTCTGAGGGTGAGCAGATCGTTTGACAGCGATGATTCCTGATTGATAAGCGTCTTGTCATCAGGTTTTACTGATGGATGGGTGTCGGGTTTGTCCCATCGGCCATAGGCAGAAAATGCAAGTCCATCGAGGGGTGGTGTGACCGGGGAGAGTGAGGCGGTGCCGGCACTGTGTCCTGCAGGTGGGCTGCCATCGAACCGGTCGTGTGTTGTCTGCCCGTTTAAATCTGCTTGCATGCAAACCAGCCAGACACAGGCCTGCAAGAGGGTCAGTAGCAGCGTGAGCAGGACTGCCCCGGCCAGATTGCTGTTTTGCAGTCTGCCGTTTTTCAGCGGGTCGCTTTGTGGTTTTTTATCTGGCGGCATGATGGATGGTTTGATGTCTCTTGAGGCACGCATGGCGCACCACCCGATACGCGACCCGGCCGGATGGGTTACAGTGCGACCCATCGTGTCGGGAAGTGCGGATATGTTGGCATGCAAACCCCTATTGTGAACTGCTTGAGAGCATTGGTGTGGATGTTGATCGCATTCGGGGTGCTGTTGATGTCGGGCATGCGTCCAACGATCAGCGCATGGATGTCCGGGCCGCCTGCGTGGACTCCCGTCGACCCTTCATCAACCGCACAGACCAGTGGTACGTCGCAGCACAAGCCTTTTCCCTGTTTGTCCTACGCGCCGTTTCGCCAACCTGACTGGCGACCGGACATGGCAGGTTTGATCATTCCTGCTGACGTCATTGAAAAGGATCTCGCGCAGATCGCCGCGGTTTCATCCTGTGTCCGTATCTACGGCACTGCAAACGGTCTGGATCAAGCGCCGCATATCGCAAGAAAGCTGGGTTTGCGCGTCTGGCTGGGGGTATGGTTGGGGTCGGACATCTCGCTCAATGCGGCCGAGATGCGGCGTGCAGTAGCCCTGCTGCACACAGAGGCGGGTGCAGCGAATGCCAGCATAGAGCGAGTCATCGTCGGCAGTGAAGTGCTGCTGCGTGGCGACCTGACCGTGCCGGAATTGTTGGACTACATCCGGCAGATGCAGCAGATCACATCCATACCGGTTGCTTATGCAGATGTATGGGAATTCTGGTTGAAGCATGCGCAGGCGCTGGGCCCGCAGGTTGATGAAGCGGTGATCCACATCCTGCCCTATTGGGAAAATTCGCCGGTTGCGCTCGCAGCGGCGGCAGACCACGTGTTCGATGTCTGGCGGCGAGTCGAAAAAGCACTGGCTCCGTTGCCGGTGGTGGTCGGTGAAACCGGTTGGCCTGCGGCGGGCCGGCAGCGCGGCGGTGCCAGACCGGTTGTGAGTGAACAGCGGCAATTCATCAATGATGTGTTGAGACGGCATGACCAGATGCCCGATGGCTCAGGCATTCGACTCAATATCATCGAAGCCTTCAATCAACCGTGGAAGGCCGCATCCGAGGGTGTGGCGGGCAGTGCATGGGGTGTGCTGTTGCATCCGCCCTGTGCGTTGATGTCGCCTGTGTGGATGCTGGCCGGTCTGTTGTGTGTAACGTGTCTTGCAATCTGCATGGGGGCGTCGCGGCTGGGCACGGCTGTTTTTCCGTTTGCGTTGACGGCACTGGTTGGCCTCTCATCGCTGTGGCTGTCGTTGTTGATGATAGTGCCCCTGCAAGAGTGGCTGGGTCTGGATGCAGCGTCCCCAGCCGGTTTGATACGTGCTGCGGCCATGGTGTTTTTTTGGGCGTGGAGCGTGATGGAGGCGAGGGCTTTGCTGCCGCTTGCATGCCAGGCCGGTGTATCGTCCGGGCCTTCTGTCTCATCGCGCATGGTGCTGCGCGAAACCGGTTTATGGGGCGTGGCAGTCTACACGCTGATGTTGGTGCAGGATGGCCGTTACATGGACCTTGCATGGCCCTTGCTGGCCATGCCGGCGCTGCCATGGGCGCTGCGGGTGTGGGGCGGTGGCATTGTGGATATGCGTGCCCGCTGGGCGGTGGCACGGGCTGGTTTGCTGGCGGGCAGTTCGGTGGCGATTGTTCAGGTGGAAGGGTGGGGCAATGGAGCCGCCGTCACTGTGGCGATGCTGGTGTTGCTGCTGGCGGTGACGTCGGTTAAACAGGCGCCTGAGCTATCAGTTTCATCGTGAGCGTTTGAGTTGGGATTTGAGCATCGCGTCTCTCAGAATCGTATTCATGCGAGTCTGATATCCGCGTCCTTCACTTTTCAGCCATGCCATCACATCTGCATCGATCCGCACCGAGGCATGAATTTTGATGGGCTTGTAGAAAGGATTTGGGGCCGCGTTGGACCAGAATGTCTCGTCAAGTTTCGGGATGTCGCTGTAATCAATACCCTCATCGCAATGGCTGTTTTGGATGGGTGCCTTCAATCTGTCCAGTTGTTTGGCAGACGACTCTCTTTTTACGGATTTAACTTGCTTCATATCTTAGTCGCTCGCCTTTATCTGCGCGTCGTGCGCTGATGATCCGGATAATCTCGTCGCCACCTTGTTCCAGCCGAACTGAGTGTGCAACCACAAGCAAAACATACCCACGCGACAGACCTATTGTGATCCAGCGTTGTTCACCGTTTTCGATTCGATCTTGTTTTGACATCGAAAGCGGGTCACTGAAAACTTGAATTGCTTGTTCGAAACTGACGTGGTGCTTCTTGATGTTCAGTTGAGCCTTTTTTGGATCCCAAACAAAGCGCCTGCCATCATTAACAATGTAGCACATTAATGTATATACACTCAAGAGGTTTTTGTTTGGATTTTTGCCGTCGATGAACGCACTGCACCGTTGTGATCATTCACCTCAAAAAATCCGCATGTCCTCTTTAAGTGACAAAACAAACCCGGAAGTTCCACGCCGTCCCGTTAAAACTCTGCACCTGATGATCTACTCATGCCCTCTGAAAACCCGCATCAGCACGGCAGTCAGGTCATGCAGTCCACCAAGTGGCGTTCGCTGTACGGGTCGCATGCCATCAGAAAATCCTGCCTTGCGCAGGCTTTGCAGAAGCGACGCGTCGCGCGTCACCACGTAAACCGGAACATCCCACGGTGCACCCTCACCGGCGATGTTGCTGGTGGGTTGGTGGTCGCCCACCATGATCACGATCTGTTCCCGCATTGGCGGCTGTTCAAACCAGCCCGACAGCCAGTTATGTGCATAGTTGATCGTGCGGATATAGTCGGGCCCCATGTCCAGCCAGTTGACTTGCTGGGCCTGTGCTTTGTGGACATCACGCTCATCGAATGCGGCCTCACCCAGTACGCGTTGCCAGTCGGCCTGATACGGCGGCACCGGTACAAACGGAAAATGCGTCGACATGGTGGACATGATGGTCAGACGTGGCGGGGTTGATGGAGATCTGGGATGCAGTTGCTCCAGTTTGGCCATCGCAAACTGGTCGGGTATCTTCCAGAAACCAAACTCGGGTCCGGTGTAGTTCAGATCGGGGCCGCTCAGGTAGGTATCGAATCCGTAGTAACTGCGCTCCACCCAGTCCCAGCGCACAGAATGGTACACACCGTAAATGTCGTATCCTGCCCGCTTGAAAACCGTCATGAGCGTCGGACGTTTCGTGGTGAGCAGCAGGTCATGCCGCCGTGGGTCGGACAGGTCGATACCGGAGAGCAGCGACAGATGCGCAAGATCGCTCGCACCACCGATGGTGGCTGACGTAAAGAAGGCAGACATCACTGCGTTGCCGCTTGTGCGTATGCTGTTTTCCAGTTGCGACAGTGATTGCGAAACACCGGTCGCAAAGTTTGCATTGTCATAGAGCACCGCGCCGTGCGACTCGAGAAAGAGCAGCATCACATCGCGTTGTTTCAGGGCCCGCAGATTGTCTGGCGCCGTGTTTTGCAAGGCTTCGTCAATGACCTTGGATCGCGGCAGCAGGCGGTTGGCACGTTCCGGCATGAGGGCGTCCATCACCACGCCGGCTTCGCGCAGATAGGTTGGCACAACAGGCTTTGAAACATAGGGCCACGTTGCCTGCACACCTGCATAGTTGGCGCCGATCAACAGCGACAAGGGAATATACGCAGCCCAGAGCGCAGCATGGCGGGTTTGATGTTTGCTGATGGATGCAAGTGTATCCATCAGGTTTTGCATACAGATCAGTAAAAGCTGATGGAAGGCGTAGACCGCCGTGCAAATGCCGCTTGCCGCGAGCAGCGTGAACCACCACGGCGACCCGGTAACCGTTACCCAGATGAAGCGCGGCAGTTGCGGTACATCCCAGTACAGGCTGATGGCCCGCCCGAAAAGCGATGGCGCAACCACGTCTACATAGCGACCCACAATCAGTAGAAGATAAAAACCGGCAAGCCACTTCAGCATGCGACGTGATGGCGGTTTGCCCACCGCGATGGCTAAGCTCAACAGCACAACGAGTATGCTGAACTCAGGTGCGATGCGGGTGTCCGGTTTGACTGCAATGGTGGGCCACCATGATGTAAAACTCAGCAACCCATTGAGCAGCAGAAGACTGCCAATGCTGGCGATGTGCCTGAGAATCCGTGTGGACATGCGTTGCAGTCAGCTCTTTCAGTACGTACCGATATAAAAATCGCGCTGTATCATGCCGGCGTTTTCTGGCACGTTTGCATACTGCACAAAGTCGGTGATGCCCACATCGCGCAGCACGTCTTCGTCCAGCCAACTGACGCGCGATGCAAACTGTTCGCGCCGCGTGACCAGTTCCCACGCTGCATCGGCCATGATGGCTGGTTTGCGCGAAACAGACAGACCCTGTTCACCGGCCACCATGCCAACGGCGGCGGTTGCAATCAAGGTTGCTGGCCATAGCGTCTTGACGGCAATGCCAGCGTTTCTGGTTTCTTCTTGAAACCCCATGGACAGCAGCGTCATGCCGTATTTGGTGGACGTGTAGGGGATGAATGCGCCGAGCCAGCCAGCGTCCATGTTCAACGGGGGGCACAGGTTGAGCACCGTTCCTTTACTTGCTTTCAATGCAGCGAGACTCTCGCGCATGGTGATCAAGGGCGCGCGCGTGTTCAGCGCATGCATCAGGTCATATTTTTTGGTTTCGGTAACAGCCAATGGTGTGACGCCGAGATAGCCGGCATTGTTGACCAGCAGATCGAGTCCGCCAAAGGTGTCCAGCGTTTTGGCAATGGCAGCCTGCAATTGCGATTCTTCGCGTGCATCGCAAGCGATGGCCAGTGCCTTGCCACCGGCCGCCTCAATCTCCTGTGCTACAGAGTGGATGGTGCCGGGCAATCTGGGGTGGGCCGTTTCGGATTTTGCTGCGATGGCAATCTGCGCGCCGTGGGCAGCAAACTTCAGTGCTATTTCGCGACCGATGCCGAGGCTGCCGCCGGTCATGAAAATCGTTTTTCCCTGCCATGAATGCGTCATGTACTTTTTCCTTGCGACTTTAGCTGCGGATTTACGGCGTGCGTAGTTCGCATCATAAATGCGTTTCAGTTGATTATTTCTGCCATTTATTGATTTTTTAGTGTCGTAGTGAGGCCTTCACGGTGGGGCGTCGACCGGGTTTGTGACACACTTGGCATTCATGCGCACACGATATCAGAGGCATCATGACCACAGACACCACCAGCCCGCCCAGCGCCTTCAACGCGGGCAGGTCCACCACCATCCACCACCGTGCCTGTAATTTGTGCGAAGCCATCTGCGGGCTGGAAATCGAGCTGCATGACGGGCGCATTGCAGCCATTCGAGGCGATAAGAACGATCCGTTAAGCCGCGGCCACATCTGCCCCAAGGCGGTTGCCCTGCAAGACCTGCAGGACGATCCGGACCGCTTGAGAACTCCCATGCAACGCATGGGCAAGGACTGGCAACCCATCAGTTGGGACGGGGCCTACGAACTGATTGCCACCCGTCTGGCCGACATTCGCCAGCGGCATGGCAACAATGCCATTGCAAGCTTTCAGGGCAACCCCAGCGTGCACAATTATGGCATCCTCACGCATGCGGCGCAGTTCTTGGGTTTGCTCAAAACGCAGAACCGTTTTTCTGCCACGTCGGTGGATCAGTTGCCGCATCAGTTGATGGTCTACTGGATGTACGGGCATCAATTGCTCGTACCCATCCCCGATATTGACCACACCGATTATTGTTTGATGCTCGGTGCCACTCCGCTGGCGTCCAATGGCAGCCTGATGACCGGTCCTGACATCGGCAAGCGCATCAAAAGCCTGCAGGCGCGCGGGGGAAAACTGGTGGTGATCGACCCGCGTCGCACAGAGACTGCGCAGGTGGCAGACGCGCATCACTTCATACGGCCAGGGTCTGACGCTGCATTTTTGTTTGCATTGCTGAACGTGATGTTCGCAGAAAAACTGACCAAGCCTGGGCGCCTCGATGCATTGCTGGATGCACCGCTGAGTGAGGTAGAGAAGTTAACTCAGCGCTTCACGCCGCAGGCCGTTGCCAGCGTGACCGGTATTGACGCAGATACCATCCGTTCAATTGCACACGACTTTGCAGCGGCACCGCGTGCAGTGGCGTATGGCCGTATGGGATGTTCGACACAGGTGCATGGAACCTTGTGTCAATGGGCCATACAGGTACTCAACATTGTGACGGGCAATCTGGATTCAGTGGGCGGATCGCTGGCCACGCATCCGGCACTGGATCTGCTTGACGGCCCTGCATCGCGTCCCGGAAGCTACGGGCGTTATGCCAGCCGGGTCAGCGGCAAGCCTGAGGTCAACGGTGAATTGCCGGTGGCTGTCATGGCAGAAGAAATGCTCACGCCCGGCGAAGGGCAGGTCAGGGCGCTTGTCTGCGTGGTGGGCAATCCGGTGCTG
>SXZD01000203.1 GCA_005788065.1 Burkholderiales bacterium | reverse complement strand
TCGTCAGTCGCCATAAAACCAGAGTGGAAATCTCGCAGGTTTTGAATACCAACATTATACTTTCTAGGAGAAATAGCCGCTCGAAAAAACACTGAAAACCGAGTACTCATGCGGGTTTCAAGAATTTTGCAGGGCCGACTCTTTATCCAATGCCAGCGACATGCCGCCGATCATGCCACCAAACAGCAGGGCCATGGCGATGATGCCCGGCAACAGACGCACCATGTAATCCGGCCCCGCCAAAGCCGACATGCCGCCACCAATCACCCACAACCACAGCACAGGGCGCACCAGCGAAGAGGCAAGCCTGTCTTTCTGCCTCAGCATCTTGTGCCACTCACGACCGATGACCGCGCGATAAAAAGCGGAGAGAACAACCGGACGGTCATCCGCAGATGAGCGCATCACTGCCCTGCCCTCCACACAAACCACTGCGCCAGCGAACGGGCCGGCAAGACAGGCGCCTGCGTCTGGGGTGGCAGTTGCATGAGGGCCTCTTGGGGGGTGCCGGTCCACATCAATTGCCCACGCTGCAAAAAACTGACACGGTCACAATCTGCCGCCTCATCCATGAGGTGCGTGGACACCAGAATGGCCACTGCATTGTCTAGTCGGCGCAGGCCGTCCAGTGTGGACCAAACCTGTTGACGGGCAAGCACATCGAGCCCGTGTGTCGGCTCATCGAGCACCAGCAGCAGGGGCGAGTGCATCAGGGCCCGTGCAATATCGACCAAGCGTTGCTGTCCGCCGGACAGCGTGAACACCTTGCGCTTGAGCAAATCCTGCAGGCGGAGCAGGCGGGCCAGTTCAAGCAAACGTTCCTCGATGATATCGGCAGTCATGCCCTGCAAGCCGGCTGCAAAACGGAGATTTTCTTCCACCGTCATGAAGCGGTCCAGACTGATGGACTGAAACACCAGACCGGTTTGCGCGCGTGCGGCCAGCACGTGTGTGGACAGATCATGCCCTGCAACGCAAATACGTCCCTGCGCGGGCTTCAACATGCCGGCCAACAGGGAGATGAACGTGGTTTTGCCGGCACCATTGGGGCCCAGCAAACCAAAGAGCTCGCCTGCTTTCAGCGCCAGGGACACACCGTCGAGTACCGGGCTTGTGTTCGATAACGATAATGCTTTCGATGTTGCCTGCGATGTGGCCTTCGGTGTTGCCTTCGCTTGTGCGGCATGTCCGGGCAATGGCGGATATGCAAATGAAAGTCCATCCACCAGCAGCCGGGGCACGTCGTGCCCGGGCGGTTTATGAGTATTGACCGCCTGCAGCACAGCGTTCACTCGCCTGCCCCGCCTGTGGGGTCACCCATGGCAATCAGCTTGCGGGAATTGGCATCGTTGCGATACCAGATCACGGGCGCTGAGGCTTGTGCAGGTTCGGCAGTCTGCACTGTGCTGGAGGCCTGCGCTTGCTCGACCCATTGCACAACGGTCTGGTGATGCGGCGACTTGCTGCACACAGGATCTGCCTGCGTAGCGTCTCCCGTGATGAGATAGGCCTGGCAGCGACAACCTCCGAAGTCTTGTGTCCGTTTCTCGCACGTTCTGCAAGGCTCCTGCATCCACTCATCACCACGGTAGCGACGGAATGCATCGCTGTCGTACCAGATGCTGCGCAGGTCTTGCTCGCGCACATTGGGAAAATCAAAACCGGGCAATTGGCGCGCAGCCTGACAGGGCAAGGCTGTGCCATCGGGGCTTACGGAAAGGAATACATTGCCCCAGCCGGCCATGCATGCCTTGGGCGTGCCCTCATAGTAATCGGGCACCACGAACAACAGCTTCATGCCCTTGGGACCCAGCTTCTCCCGATAACGCTGTACAACCGCTTCAGCATTGCGCAGTTGCTCGCGCGTGGGCATCAGCGCAGCCCGGTTCTGGAACGCCCAGCCGTAGTATTGCGAATTGGCCAACTCGAGATACTCGACGCCAAGGCCGAGCGCCAGCTCGATGATTTGCTCGATATGATCCAGATTGAGCCGATGCAACACCACATTGAGCACCATGGGCCAGCCCATCGCTTTGACGCTTTGGGCTATCTTGAGTTTTTTCTGGAAGGTCTTGGTATCCGACAGCGCATCGTTGACCGCCTGCGTGGCGTCCTGAAACGACACCTGAATATGGTCAAGCCCCAGACGCTTGAACTGCTCCAACCGCTTGTCGGTCAGTCCGATACCGGATGTGATGAGATTTGTGTAGTAGCCCAGACTGCGGGCATGACCGATCAGATCTTCCAGGTCGTCGCGCAGCAGGGGCTCTCCGCCGGAGAAGCCCAATTGCGCAGCGCCGAGTTCACGGGCCTGCTCAAGCACGCGCATCCACGTGGCGGTATCCAGTTCCTGATTCTGCCGGGCATAGTCCACCGGGTTATAGCAAAACACGCAATGCAGCGGGCAGCGATAAGTAAGCTCCGCCAACAGCCACAGCGGCGGCTTGTTGAAACCGGCCTGCGGGCTTTTCAGATCCGGGAGAGATTGAACAACAGACACGGGTTTACTCACCCTTCCTGCAGCCAGTTGCGCCGCCGTGCTTCGCCCAGAAAATTGCGGATCTCCGGACCGATACCGGTCTGCTTGAATGTCGCTTCAAGATCTGCAATCAGCCCCTCTTCTGTCAATCGACCATCGCAACGCTTGAGTATCTCTCCGGCCGGTCCATTCAGTTTCACCATGCCCTCAGGATACAACAACACCCAGGCCTCTTGCGCCGGCTCCCACTGCAAACGGAACAGGCGGTTGAGCAGCAGCACCTGCCCTTCGCTTTGGTCACCGGTACTCATGCACTTTGCCCTTGAAGTTCGGTGGCACTGTCAGGGTAAGCGCGCTCAATGGCATCGAGCATGGACCAGAGGATGTCCAATTTGAACTGCAAAATATCCAGCGCCCTGCCCTGTGCAGCACGGGTTGTGAAATGATTGAGCGTGACCTCCAGACCGTGCTCCACATCGCGCTGGGCCAGGCTGATACGGCTGCGGAAATACCCCAGCCCCTCTGGCTCTATCCACTGGTAGTGGGTTGGCCAATTGGCCAGACGCTCTTTGTGGATTTCGGGCGCAAACATTTCTGTCAGCGATGAGCATACGGCTTCCTGCCACGGTGCGCGGCGGGCAAAATTCACATAGGCATCCACTGCAAACTTCACCGGCGGAAGCACGTAGCGCAGACTCAACAGGTCTTCACGCGCAATGCCAACTGCCTCGCCCAAGCGTGTCCACGCCTCAATGCCACCGGCATTGTCACCAAAACCGTCGTGATCCAGTATGCGTACCATCCAGCGCCGACGTGTTTCCCTGTCATCGCAATTGGAGAGAATCGCCGCATCTTTCAGGGGGATGCAAACCTGATAATAAAACCGGTTGGCAACCCACCCACGGATCTGGGTCGGGCTGAGCTGACCGTTGCGCATGCGAACATTGAACGGATGGTGAATGTGGTAGCGGTCGCCTTTGGCGCGCAAACGTTCCTCAAATTCAACATGCGTCCACGGCATGAGGTCTGGCGGGTTCATGTTCACAGGTCGATCTCCATTCCATCGAAAGCCACTTCAATGCCATGCCGGGCCAACAAGGCCCGCTGCGGCCCCGTTTCATCCAGAATGGGGTTGGTATTGTTGATGTGGATAAGGATTTTACGGTCAGCAGGCATGCGGTCGAGCAGTTCTATCATGCCACCACGACCGTCGCCCTGCGGACCGGTTTGGGGCAAATGTCCCATGTCCGCAGCCGGCTTTGCAGAAAAGCCCAAGCGTATCATTTCGTCTTCGGTCCAGAAGGTACCGTCCACCAGCAAGGTGTCGGCTTGCCGCATCACTGCCTCCAGCTCGGGCGTCATTTCACCGAGTCCCGGTGCATACAGAGCTTTGCGCCCCGTGTTGCGGTTGCAAATCATCAGCCCCACATTGTCGCCCACGCGCGGGGAATACCGGTTGGGCGAATAAGGCGGGGCTTTGCTGATCAACGGGATGGGCAAAAAGCTCAAGCCCTCCAGATGCGGAATCTGGACTTCAGTGATGCCATCGGTGGGCAAGGGGCTCCAGTTGACTCCGCAATAATGGGACAGGGTCATTGCCAGTGGCAAACCATTGCTGAGGTCCTCCCACACCGATCCGGTGCAGTACAACTCCATCGGGCGCTGACCCTCGCGCATCATGAGCAGACCGGTCACGTGGTCAATCTGCGCATCCATGAGCATGGTGGCCACAACACCGGTATCGCGCTGGGCTCGGGCCGGCTGTAATTGGGGATTCTGTTTGAGTTGCTGAAGGATGTCCGGCGAGGCATTGACGAGCAGCCAGTCATCGCCGTTGGCCGTGACCGCAATCGACGATTGGGTACGCGCGGTAAATCCGTGGCGGCCAGCGCGCACGGCGCTGCAATTGTGGCAATTGCAATTCCATTGCGGAAATCCGCCACCGGCGGCCGAACCCAGTACTCTTATTTTCATGTGTGGCACCTGAGGAATGCAAACGTAACGGGCAAAAAAAATGCGCCCCGCAGTTTACCCGACGGGGCGCATCGCTTCGCGTTGATCAACGGTTGGCGATGTACATTGTGATTTCAAAACCAAAACGCATATCGACAAATGCGGGTGTGCTCCACTGCATGTTCATTCCTCCTCAATCTTGTTTATCGGTAACCACGTCGCCGTTTACAAGACGGTCGATCATGGTCATCATCATGAACCCTGAAACGTCAAAGCGCAATCAGGTCAGATCTTACTAAAGCAATCGGCATGCCAAGCCGAGCAATTATCCCGGCCCCTATGAAAACCACGTTTGCAAGCGGCTCACAGCCCATCGAGCCGCCTCCCACACATGTCCGCGACAGCGCGTTTCTGACGACGCTGCGCCGGACTGTTCCATCCTGAAACACTCCGCGCAACACCATGGAACACAAGCCTCAAAACGCATCCCGCACTTTGCTGCAACAACTCTCGCGACCGCTTCTGCTGGCCTGCCTGCTCGGGCTTGGGTTGAGCGCAGCAGGGTTGGCGGTTTTCGCCCAACGCAACGTGGGGGAAGAAAGTCGCCTGATACCCATGCTGCAAACGATTGAAAGCCTGGAAAACGAGGCGGCACGCAGCGGCGGACTGAGCACCGAACAGGCCACAAAACGGCTGCAGGACTTGATCGTGGATCCCCTGCGCGCGCCTCTGCGGATCAGACTTTTAAGCAACCACGGCGAAACTCTGTTCGACTCGGGCAAAGTCGACGATACGTGGTTGCAGTCCAGCATCAACAGCGCACTGGGCTGGCTGCCTGTTCAATCAGAGCGTATTGAAAGAACCTTGAACACGGGTTTGCGCGCAGAAAAACTGCGCATCGAACTGACGCTCAATGCCGCAAGCGAACTGCGGGAAGCCGCTTACAACTTTGGCGTTTCATTGCTGGCCCTGAGCATGCTGGCAGCCCTGCTCTATGGCCTGGCCCGAACGCAACTGCGAGTGGCATTTGCACCATTGAGTGCCATCACGCAGCGCCTGCAGGCACTGGAGAGCGGTGATTGCAACGCACCGGCACTGCCCTGGACGCAAACGCAGGAATTGAACCTCATCGCACAATCGGTCAATCACCTGCAAGGCGAATTGGCCCACCTGCAGGCCAGACAACAGGAATGGATCAATCGGCTTGCGGACCTGCAGGAGAGCGAACGCAGACAGATCGCAGCCGAATTGCATGATGAACTGGGACAACATCTGACGGCGCTGCAGTTTGACGCCGCCACACTGATGCGACAATGCCCCGAGGGCACACCGGCAAGCGTGGCGGCAGGTGCCATACAGGCAAACAGCCGCGCACTGTCGCACAGCTTGAAGGGACTGCTGCTGCAACTGCGGCCGGTGGGGCTTGACGGTGCCGAAGACCAGACCAACGCCCTGCGCGAAAGTCTTGAGCGCATGGTGGCAGACTGGCAAGGGCGAATGCCGGAGTGCCAGATCACGCTGGCCTTGTCCCTGCCCCGCTACAACATTCCGTCGCGGCTGAGTCTGGCTGTGTTCCGACTGGTACAGGAGGCATTGACCAACGCAGCCAGACACTCGCAGGGCACACAGATTGATGTTGCCGTTCACAGCGAGGAAGCCGATGATGTACTGAACATCGCTGTTTGCGACAATGGTCGTGGCCTCCCCCCCCGTGCAGATCCGCAGGCGGCTGACGCGGCCACACCGCATCTGTCCGCAGAGCGGAACCATGCTGAAAACGGGTCGACGGTAAACACAGTGCCGCGCAGTTTAATGGAGCGTACGCGTGCCAATGGAGGCACGCTTGTGATGGACAGCCCCGATGGCGGGGGTTGCAGGGTCACAATTCAATTGCCGCTATACAGGAGTGCAGTGTTTCATGCGTGAAGGTCGTGGTCCCATTCGTATCGGTCTTGTCGACGATCATGCTGTCGTCAGGGATGGGTACAAGCGCTACATCGCACTGGAGAGCGATTTGCAGGTTTGCTTGGAAGCCGCCACGGCAGAGGATGCCTATCTCCAATTGGCGAACATTCGCGCAGATGTATTGGTCATGGATCTGAGCATGCCCGGACGTGGTGGCCTGGAGGGCATCCGTCGCATTTTGGCCCGCTATCCCACCCAGGCGATCCTGATTTTTACCATGCATGAACAGGCTGACCGCGCATTGCAGTGCCTGCGGGCGGGCGCTCGTGGCTATATGACGAAAACCGAATCGCCCGACGCACTGATTGATGCCATCCGACAAATTGCAGACGGAAAAACGGTTGTAGCGCAGTCACTGCAGGCAGCTTTGCAGGTAAAGCAGAATGACGATCAGGGATCTCCGCATCTTGCACTCACTCCGCGCGAGTTTGATATTTTCCTGATGCTGGCAGACGGCGTGAGCATTGAAGATATCGGACAGCGTTTGCAGTTGGGTACAAAAACCGTATCGAATTATCAAACCCTCATCCGGCAGAAACTGGACATACACAATGCGGTAGATCTCTATCGCTATGCAGTTGCTCACGGATTGCTATAACCATGCTCCACCGATAGTTCGCACAACGTGCTGTCGATACGGAACAGATGCACATGTGGGTGTGGATGTGGATACGAATGCATATTTACAGCATGTCAATATTTAAATAAAACCCAAGCCCCTCTGACACACAACTGTCACCTGTCACACACCGGCATTGTCACACTGTTGCAAATATTGACAGGGTCGGATTTCCCACCTCATCAGAAGGATGAAAATGCTGCAACGCAAGATTCCATGCGGCTTTGCAGGCTGACAGAGTAACCATGCGGGTTTCAGGGATTTTCTGTTGATTTTCTCTCCGGCGTGTTTGTCGCAGGCACGCTTATTGCGAAAATGCTGTGACCAAAAAATTTTTGGTTACAACACTCAAACCACAATCGAGGAGAGAAGATGAAAAAGACACTGCTGATGAGCGCACTGGCCATGGCGGGCATGACTTCCGCAAATGCCGTTGAATTGAAAGCGGGCGACTGGACGGTGAACGTCGGTGGCATTATCAACGCTTACTACACAAGCGTGAGTTGTAAGGGGGCGACGACAGTTGCGACCACTCAGAATCCTGTACCGCAAATTCAGGACGGACTTCCCCTCGCCGGACGTGGACTGGGTTGCGGCGGAAAAGAAGATGCAACCACCATTGGAAACGGTCTGCTCCCCAATGGTTTGATCGTGTCTGCAAAATCAACGCAGAACGGCGTCGACGTTGGCGCGACCATGGGTATCTACAGCGCTGTATCATCCGGCTCAGCCATCGGCAACAACAGCAACGTTGACGTACGTCAAGGCTTCATGACCCTGGGTACAAAAGACGTCGGAACCTTCAAGCTCGGTCGCGACTATGGCATCTTCGGGTCCAGCGCCATTCTCAACGACATGACACTGCTCGGTGTTGGCGCCCCCATCAATGCAACACAGCGTAACCGTGTGACACTCGGCCACATCGGTGCCGGTTACACCTACCTTGGCAACTACGGACAGATTTCATATTCGTCTCCTTCCGTGAGCGGATTCAAATTTGACGGCGGCGTGTTCTCGCCGGTGGACGTGACGCTGGGCGGTCCGCAAACGGCGGACAGCAAGTCACCACAAATGCAGTATCAGCTCAGCTATGCGAGCGGAGGTTTCAAAGCGTGGGTTGGCGGCAAGAATCAGGACTTTGAAGGAACTCGAGGCGCGGATGCGAAGACTGCTGATGTAATAGACGGCATGGGTAATACAGTTGGCACAGTCACATTAAGCCCGGCTGTTGCTGCCACGCAAGGATTCAAAATGAGCGTGACTGAAATCGGTGCGCTAGGCAACATAGGTGACCTGGGTTTGATTGCAAACTTCCAGGAAGGCAGAGCCTGTAAATAAATTTGTGTAAGTGCATTCGGCCTATTAACCTCCAATGAGGGAAGACCGCAATGTTGAGCACAAACACCATGGACCGTAGCAAACTTCAAGCCTTGGCCAGTGAACTGGTCAAGGATATCAAGACTG
>SXZD01000017.1 GCA_005788065.1 Burkholderiales bacterium | reverse complement strand
GACCTCTTTCAGGTCCTCAGGTTTGCGGCACTGCCAGGTGGGCACGTTGTTGAGCAGTGGTTTTTCGCCCAGATAGAACTGGATCATGTCGGGTACGTAGGGGTAGATGGATTTGTCGTCGGCAACCCCTGTACCAATGGCATTGGACAGCGTGACGTTGCCTGCCCGGTAGGCCGCCAGCAGACCGGCCACGCCGAGGGTTGAGTCTTTGCGGAAAGCCAGTGGGTCGAGGAAGTCGTCGTCCAGACGGCGGTAGATGACGTCCACGCGGCGCGGGCCCTGGGTGGTGCGCATGTAGACCACTTCTTCGTCAACGAACAGGTCTTTGCCCTCGACGAGTTCGATGCCCATCTGCTGGGCCAGAAAGGCGTGCTCGAAAGAGGCCGAGTTGTACATGCCGGGGGTGAGCACCACCACGGTGGGGTCGTTGACGCCTTGCGGAGCCACGGACCGGAGTGTTTCCAGCAGCAGGTCGGGGTAGTGTTCGACGGGTGCCACCCTGTTTTTGGCGAACAGCTCGGGGAACAGGCGCATCATCATCTTGCGGTCTTCGAGCATGTAGCTGACACCGCTGGGTACACGCAGGTTGTCTTCCAGTACGTAGAACTCGCCTTCGCCGGCACGCACGACGTCAACACCGGCAATGTGCGAGTAGATGTTGCGGGCAACCTGGACGCCCTGCATTTCGGGGCGGTACTGCGCATTGGCAAATACCTGGTCGGCAGGGATGACGCCGGCTTTGACGATGTCTTGAGCGTTGTAGATGTCGTGGATGAAACGGTTCAGTGCCGTTACGCGTTGTTTCAGACCCAATTCCAACTGTTTCCATTCGGCTGCGGGAATCACGCGCGGAATGATGTCGAACGGTATGAGACGCTCGGTGCCGGCATCATCGCCATACACCGCAAATGTGATGCCCACGCGTCGGAAGATGACGTCGGCCTCAGCGCGGCGGTTGGCAATGTAGTCAGCCGTCTGCCGGGCCTGCCAGTCTGCGAAGCCCTTGTAGTGTGGGCGGGGATGGCCATCGGGGCCGTGCATCTCGTCAAAAAAGTGCATGTTGATTGTCCGCTTCGATCTGAATACATCCTGATACAAGAAACGTGCCACATTTAAAGACAGGGTGCGCACTGTCACACAAACACTTTGCACGATTTTGGGTCATTCGGACAGTGAATCACTCGATGTGGTGGCACCAGAACGGTGCGATCGTTTCTTGAGTGGTCGGATGAGGGCCGATTCTGGCGGCAGATGCCAAAAGCGCTGGCCGGTATTTCGGGCGCTTTCCATGTGGATGCCTTGCGACGTGAAGCTGAAACGCAGGGCACCGGCGTGGTCGGTGCGCAGATTGTCTGCACCATGTTGTTGCCAAGTCTGGCTGATGGAGGCTTTGGGATGCCCGTAGCGATTGCGGTATCCGACCTGGAATACCGCCCAGCGGGCGCCGGTGGCTTTGATGAAATCCGGGCTGGATGATGTGTCGGAGCCGTGATGCGGGACCAGGACGACGTCGGCCCGGATGGCGTCTGCGCCCAGTCGTTCGATCAGTTTTGTTTCCTGTTCGATCCCGATGTCGGCAGGCAGGAGCGCACTGCCATGTCGGCTGCTGATGCGCAACACGCACGAGATGGCGTTGTCTTCTGTTTCGGTGGCGAGGTCGGCCTCTGAAGGGTAGAGGATGTCGAATCTCACGTCATCCCATGTCCAATGGGTACCCGCGGTGCAGGGCCGTGTCTGCGCGATCTGCGCGACGTCAGGCGGCAGTGGCTGAAAAGGCGGGTTGGCATAGAGAGCACCGGTGCGGGTGGTCCGCAGCACACTGCCGATGCCACCGGCATGGTCGCTGTCGTTGTGGGAGACGAGAACGGCATCCCAATGCCGCTGTCCGCGGTGATAAAGCCACGGCAGAACGGTCATGCGTCCTTGGTCGTTGCGTGGGCTGGTGGCGTTGCCGGCATCGACCAGAAGGGTGTGGCTGCGGGTGCGCACAGCAATGCTGTTGCCTTGTCCGATATCGAGCACAGTCAGCTCAAATTCTCCGTGGGCGGGTTTGTCTGTGGGCCATATGAAGGGTAGTGCGATAAGCAGCAGCCCGGGGGTGCGCAGCATGAGGCCGGACGGCATGAGCGCCAGAAACCCTCCGGCGATGCTGAGCACCGTGATGGTCAGTGGAGGGGCGGCAACGGGCTGCCACGCGAGGCTCAGCGAGGTGAGTTGTTCAAGCATCCACCAGATGGGCGTCAGACTGGCATGAGCCGCCTGCATCAGCAGCGGGATATCTAGCAGACAGGCGGCCAGGATGAGCGGCGTGGTAAGCAGGCCCATCCAGCCTACGGCCAGCAGGTTGGCAATGGGGCTCACCCAACTGTATTGCCCGAACAGGGCAATGGACAGGGGCATCAGGCCGATGAAGACGATGATGTGTTCATGGGTGAGTTTTTGCAGACGGGGAAACTGGGGCGCTGCGTGTTGCGTGCGTCCTGTGCCACTGAAAATGAGGATGCCCACCGCGCCGAAGGACAATAGGAAGCCTGCGCTGGTGGCACTCCAGGGGTTGGTGCAGGCCACCAGCGTAGCGGCCAGACAGAGCAGGTCCAAAGGGCGGGCGCGTTGCTGGAGCAACAGCATGCAACAGGCGAGCGCAAGCGATGCCACGGTACGTTGTGCCGGTACGCCCCAACCGGCCAACGCTGCATACAGGGCAGAAACCGGCACGCTGATGAGTGCGGCTGCATTTCTGGTAGGTATGCGCAGGGCCAGGGCCGGCATGCGGGGCCACAGTTGCATGACCACCCATGCCAGCCATCCGGCCAGCAGGGTGACATGCATGCCCGAGATGGAAACGAGGTGTGATGTACCCGTGGCTGAGAGCACGGTCCATTGCGAGGGTGAGATGGATTTCTGCAAGCCGATGGCAAGACCCAGCAGTATGCTTTGGTGCGGATATGCTGTTTCTGGCAAAGCGTTGGCAATGCGATGGGCCAGCATCTGCCGGTAGCGTGAAATGCGGTGGCTCAATGACAGAGGGGTGTCGGTTCCGCGGTCATCGATCCGGATAGGTCGCTGTGCGCGCGGCGGCGGGGTGAGGCGGCCGATGGCGCCGATACCTTCCCGCAGCCAGTAGTGGTGAACGTCAAAGCCGTCGAAGTTGAGCGTTGCAATGGGGCGTTTGAGTGTCAGGTTTACCCGCCACTGTTCTCCGGGTTGAGGTGACCAACCGGTGTACTGTTTGTCGTCGGGGTCTGCGTTCCAGCCCAAGGACAGGCGTCGGGGTAATTGACCGCAATCGTTTGTCTGTGCAGGAGGCAGTGTGGCTGCAACCCGTCCCTGTCCGTCGATGACGGTGGGTACATCGTCAATCTGAAGGGTGAGCACAAGCGGCAGGCCTTCGCAGGCCGGCGCAAGCGTACTGTGCAGCCATTGCCGTGCATCATTGCACGCGAGGGTCAACAGCAGCCAGGCGGACAAGGCACCGGCGCTGCCGCGCAACAACAGATTTTTTGCAAGTGTCAGTGCCTCGAGTGTGCGACGGCGGCGGGGTCTGAGTGCCGGATGGTGATACAGGTGCCTCCGCAGTTGTCTGCATGCGAGCGCAAACGCGCAAGTGATGATGGTCGCGACCAAGGCTAACCACAGGAGCGTTTGCACGACCTGTTCTGAAGGCAACTGCGCTGCATTGTTGATGCAAACAGCGGCAAGCAGTGCGCCGGTTGCCAGGGGTGGGGACAGTGAGACCGGCGCGGTGTCCGCAATAGGGTTTGGCGTCATGCCTGCTGAGTGACAGGACGTCGTTAAAAGTTCAGTCAGTCTGCTCGGTAAATACCCGCATGATGTGCGTTCAGACGCGGCAATGCGCGGCACGCATTCTGGCCAGAGCGCTCCATCAACTGCTCGGGCGTCCACCCCAGCAATTCTGCCGCCACGTGTGCGATGCGAGGCAATTCGCCCGGTTCATTGCGTTGTCTGTAAAGCCAGTGGGGCGCGATGTCAGGTGAGTCGGTTTCTAGCACGATGGCCTCGGTTGAGACCGTGGTTAACAGGCGACGGATTTGCAGTGCTCGTTCGAAGGTGAGGGCGCCGCCAAATCCCAGACAGCAGTTGAGTTCAATAAATGCATCTGCCTGCTGCAGGCTGCCATTGAACGCATGTGCAATACCGCTGCATGGCGCGTTGTGTCTCAGGTGCTTGAGCACCAGATCTTGCGCCTTGCGAACGTGCATGATGACGGGCAAATCGAATTGTTTTGCCAACTGCAATTGACGTCTGAAAAATCGCTGTTGTTTGTCCATGTCCAGACCCGGCACAAAACCATCCAGCCCGATTTCACCGACGGCCACCAGTTTGGGGTCGTTGATGTGTTGTTCAAGTCGCGTTTCAAGGTGCTGCAGGTCCTCATCCGCGGCCTGTTGCACATACATGGGGTGTATGCCCAGTGCATAGACAGCTCCGGGTGTTGCATGAGCTATTGTTCTGACGGTGTCGAAATTGTTGCGCTCGACTGCGGGTATGACGATGTGGCTGACGCCTTGCTGCCGCGCCCGTTCGCTGATGGCATTGCGGTCGGTATCAAACTCGGCTGCGTCCAGATGGCAATGGGTGTCGATCCAGCCAGTCAGCACGGTTTATCCCAATTTGCCTTGATGCAGACGCAGCACGCGGTCGCAGCGCGAGGCGAGACTGTCGGCATGGGTGACCAGTACCAGCGCCACGCCGAATTCAGCATTCATGCGCTTCATTTCTGCAAACACGGTGTCGGCTGTATGCGTGTCAAGGTTTCCGGTAGGCTCGTCTGCCAGCACGGCTTTGGGTTGGGTGACGAATGCACGTGCTACCGCAACGCGCTGCCGTTCGCCACCTGAGAGTTGACCGGGCAGGCCGTGCTGGCGGTGGGTAAGCCCCACACGGGCCAGCCACTGCGCAGCCTGCTCGCGTGCTTCTTGTTTGGACAGGCCGCGCAGACGCAGCGGCATGGCGACGTTATCCAGCGCTGTGAATT